>NZ_RCNW01000501.1:0-9094 GCF_004307605.1 Pseudomonas sp. Sample_24 | reverse complement strand
AGCTTCGCTCGCAACTGGCGCGAGTAGCACTATGTCCTCTGACCTGTGGAGCTTTTCCCTCACTACCTACGCCCGCCCGGGTGTCGAGCAGGCGTGCCTGCAATTGCAGGCGGCGGGAGTCAATGTCTGCCTGCTGCTGTGCGCGGCTTGGCTGGAGGAGCGAAGAATCAGCTGTAACGAACAGCGCTTGCAGCAACTTCGAGAGATAGCCCGAACCTGGGATGCGGATGTCGTGCGACCGTTACGGGCGTTGCGCATGCAATGGAAAGACGCGGCAGCAAGAGACGCCGGGTTGCATACGTTGCGCGAGCAAGTGAAGACCTTGGAGCTGGAAGCCGAACGGCATCTGTTACAGCGACTGGAGCAAACGGCCCAAAACTGGCCGCAGGAAGAGACGGCCGATCTATCGGCCTGGCTGGAAGGCGTGACGGCAGACGCCGCCCACCTCGACCGCAACGCGCTGCATCAGCTGCGCGTCGCGGTAACCGGCACTTAGGAAGCGCTGGTAGGCGTGGAGGTTGCTGCGCTCGGAACAGCGGCCGGCGTTGGTGCTGGTGCAGTTGTCGAGGTAGTGACCGTCGAAGCAGGTGCTGCAGCGGGAGCCGGAGTGGCTGGCTTGGCAACAGGTGCGGTCGCGGGCTTGGCGGCAACCGGTTTTTTCACTGCGGGTTTGGCGGCTGGTTTAGCAGCAGGTTTGGCCGCTGGTTTTGCTGCAACTGGTTTGGCAGCGGGTTTGGCGGCGGCCGGTTTGGCGGCGCTGGCAGTTGCCGGTTTGGCGGCAGTGGCAGGTTTTGCCGCAGCCGTTTTAGCGGCCGGTTTGGCAGCCGGTTTAGCCGGTGCTTTCGCCGCAGGTTTTGCTGCAGGTTTTGCTGCTGGTTTAGCCGCAGGCTTGGCCGCGATTTTGGCCGCAACCGGTTTGGCTGCCGGCTTGGCAGCAGGCTTCGCCGCGGCGGTTCTGGCAGCAGGTTTTGCAGCGGATTTAGCGGCTGGTTTTGCGGCTGGTTTAGCGGCAGTTTTTACCGCCGGTTTTGCGGCTGGTTTTGCTGCAGCGGTTTTTGCCGCGGCAGGTTTTGCAGCCGCTGTTTTTGCAGCAGCCGGCTTGGCAGCAACAGGTTTGGCAGCAGCAGTTCTCGCAGCAGGTTTTGCAGCTGGTTTGGCAGCCGCCGTTTTAGCGACAGGTTTGGCGGCAGGTTTGGCCGGTGCTTTTGCGGCAGCCGGTTTGGCAGCGGCTTTCTTCACAGGGGCCGCGGCTGACTTGGCCGAACGCAGGGTCAACGCCTTGCCGACAGCCTCTTGTACACGACCAATGCCCTGAGCCAGTTTCAGGCTCTCTTGAGCGTCGCGCTTGAGTTGCAGAATGTAGCCACGAGTGTCCGACTGGCGCTCTTTGAGAGCATCAAGCAGGTCTTCGAGTTCCTTCACTCCTTCCTTGGCTTTGGCTTGCGCCTTGGCCTTGCCGGCTGCCGCGGCGTCCTGCAATTTGGTGCGGGATTTATGCAATTTTTCCTGCGCTTTTCCGCGCTGCTTTTCCAGCTTGGCGAGCAGTTTTTCAGCATCAGCCAAGGCTTCGGAACAAGCGTTTTCCAGATGCTCGAGCAAGCTGCCCGAGAGTTGTTGGAGCAGGTGCAACGGAGTGTTTACTGGCTTCTTGGTGGCCGACATGGTTTACCTCCTGGCTGAAGTGAGTTGCGGCTCATACTAGACCTCTGCTGCAACCGCCGCTAGGGCATGTTGACACTATCGAAAGCGGTGCGTTGCAAACCAGCGAAAATCTTCTTCGTCGACGCAAAAAGCAGTTCACCTTTCAGTCTCTTCACACTGGCATAATCGCCCGCATTCCAGGTTGGAGAGTGCCCATGTCGCGCTACCTTTTTTTATCGCTGTGGGTAATTTTTTCGGCGGCTCATGCAGCTGAAAAAGCCCAGGAAAATGACGCCCACGATCTCGCATACAGTCTGGGCGCGAGCCTGGGCGAGCGCTTGCGCCAAGAGGTTCCCGACCTGCAACTCAAGGCGTTGGTCGAAGGCCTTCAACAAGCCTACCAAGGCAAACCACTGGCGTTGAAAGAGGAGCGAATCGAGCAGATTCTCACCGAGCACGAAGCCCGGGTCGCCATGCAATCGCCTGCGCCGCAGAGCGAACTGGCACTGGAAAACGAGCAACGATTTCTCGCCGATGAAAAAGCCAAACCCGGTGTCCGCGAATTGGCCGATGGCATTCTGCTGACCGAGTTGGCACCCGGGACTGGCGTCAAGGCCGGGCCGAACGGCAAGGTGCAGGTGTTGTACATCGGTCGCCTTCCCGACGGCACAGTGTTCGACCAGAACAGTCAGCCGCAGTGGTTCAGTCTTGATAGCGTGATCAGTGGCTGGCGCACTGCGTTGCAGCAAATGCCGGTCGGCGCAAAATGGCGCCTGGTGATTCCTTCGGCACAAGCCTATGGCGCCGAGGGTGCTGGCGACCTGATCGCGCCTTTCACACCACTGGTCTTCGAAGTCGAGTTACGCGGCGCTACCGGTTGAAAGCAGAAATGAAAACGGCGTGCCTTGGCACGCCGTTTCGGGTTTTGCACGAAGCGCTTCAGGCCTGGACCGAATCGGCTTCCTTGTGAGCGGTGTGCAGCACTTCGATCAGGCAGTCTTCCAGTTCGAAGCGTTCATGCAACAGGCCGCCGAGCTCCTTGAACTTCTCTGCGACGCACTTGCCTTCATCGCACAGGTCGTTGAACGCGAGGAGTTTCTCGGTGATGACATCGATGCGTGGGTAGAGGGTTTCGGCAAGCTCCAGACCACGCTTGTCGTTGAAGGCCTTGGCCTCGCCCGTCAGCTGTTCGTAGATCTCGAAGTGCCCGGCAGAAACGTAGTCGACCAGCACGCCGCAGAATTCCTGCAAAGGTTTTCTGTTTTCGCCCAAGGCTTCAGGCTTTGCACCGAGCTTGTCGTAGGCGTCGATCAGCTCCTTGCGCTCCTGCAACCAGCGATCGATCAACAGGTGCACTCCACCCCAGCGTTCCTGAGCATTCTGACAACTTTCGAGCATGGTGATCTCTCTTCCCTTGTGGGTCAGCTGCTCTATGCCTGTTCGCCTCTTGTAATGGGCGGTCAGGCAGAGCGTCATCGAGCAACATAATTCCAATGACACGTGCGGGCCAGATTATGCCCGCACGACTGTGGCTTCAAGGTACGCACGCGATAAAGTTCATACAAGTGTTTAATCGCGTGCCAGGGCGTGATGCGACGAATCGCCGCCGAGTGGTCGCCGCACGCTGATCCGCACAAGTCGCAACAGCTGGTAAACCGCGAGAATCATCATTGCCACGAAGAACAGCAAACTCCATTCAGGAAGGCTCAGGTCGAACAAGGTCCAGGCGACTTGTCGGCAATCGATCGAGCCGTTGAACATCAGGCGCAGGATGCACGTCCAGGGCGCATTGGCGAATACCTCAGGCAGATCCGGAACACATGTCGAGAGCTGATGCGCCGGATCGCTCTGGAGCAAAACCTGCCGCCACGCAGTCACGGTACCGGCCAGGCTGCAGACAAGATTCAGCAACCAATAGAGGAATGCCCCGAGACGGCCCGGCCCATGCACCGCCGCGATCAGGCAGACGCCCGTCAGCAACGCCAGGCAGAGTCGCTGCAACAGGCACAACCCGCAAGGCTTCAGACCCACGGCATATTGCAGATAGTAAGACACGCCCAGCACCAGGGCGCCCGCAATGAAAAGTGCAAAAAACAAGGAGCGTGAGCAGGCCAACGACATGGCTTTTCCGTAACAATTAAGGACAGATAGCTACGGTAGAGGAAAGCGCGCAAGCCTTTCAAGGCAGGTGGACAGCGACACTTCAGCAAGGACGTAGGGAATTCCCGACAGAAGCTAGAAGATTAGGTGTAGTCCTTTGTAGGACTATGCTTAAGATGCGATAGGAAGACAAAAACAGACTGGTTTTCGCCATTCTGTATTGCCTTCCATGCAGAATTCGCCAACGGACAAACGCGACAACTTCCCGCCATCAAGCGTGAGCGAGTACCGGTAACGGCGCTGCCAGCAAGCGCTCGTCCAGCAAGCCCAAGCCCTCCTGGAACAACTGGTTGCTGCGTTCGGTGTCGCCCATTTGCGCCAGCAGCCGCGCCAGCTCGGCGCAGGCTTCCGGATTGCGCTGCACACGCAGGCTGCTCTCCAGATAATCCCGCGCCTTGCCCCACAGGCTGGATTGCAGACACAGACGCCCCAGGGTCAGTAACAGGCTAGGGTCGGCGGGATGATCCTTGAGCCAGCCTTCGGCGATTTGTAGCTGACGCGCCGGATCATTGCCACGCACCAATCCGTAGAGACGCGCCAAGTGGCTGTCGTAGCTGCGCTTGAGCGCCGTGCGCAAGACCTCTTCGGCCTCAGCCTGAGCGCCCAACTGACGGAGTTGCTCAGCATAGGCCAGCACCAGCTGCGGCTCCTGGCGTTGAGCAGACGTGAGTTGCTGCCAGGCGCGTTCGAGCGCTTGCAAACCGACGGTACCATCCGCTTCCCGATGCGCTGCCAGGGACAGGTTTTCACCCCAGGCACGACGCTCCAGTTCGGCCAGTTCAGCCTTGGGCAGGACTTTATCCTTGCGCAACTCCGGCAACAGGCGGATTACCGCCGACCAATCGCCTCGTTGCTGGTGCAGGCGCTGCAACTGGCGCAGCATCTGTGCGTTATGCGGATGGCGCTCATGCATCGCTTGCAGGGTGGCCAGGGCACCCTCGGTATCACCACGGTCGGTCTGCAATTGCGCGTGATTCAGGGCAATCGCCAACTCGGCCTGAGGTTGACGCTCCAGAGCGCGCTCCAGCAGGTTGTCGCTCTCTTCATATAAGCCTTGTTCGTTGGCTGCGCGGGCAGCGCCGAGGTAGTACAGCAACGGTTGGCGCTCGGCCTCCGCGGCGCGATGCAAATGCCGCTGCGCACTGGCCCAGCGACCTTCGGCCAGATCGAGTTGCCCGTGCTCGATCGCGACCTGCACCCGACGACTGCGATTGCGTCGCGACCAGGGATTGACCACGCCACCGGAAGTGGTCACCAACTCGATCAACGCCTTGATGCCCCAGAACACCAGCCAGAGCACCGCAATCAACGCCAGCGTTGCCCACAGGCTCGATTCGAAGCGGAAGCTCTTGTAGGCAATCAGCACGTAACCGGAATGTTCGGTGATCGCCAGTCCCAGCGCAGCGGCGGCAGCGATGACCAGAAACACGATCACATAGAGACGCTTCATGGCGTAGCCTCCTGCGCGGTATTCGCGGCAGGTTTGGCCAGCGGCTTGATCGAATCTTCGGCATTGACGTTACGTCGCTGCAGGTAACCCTGCACCGCACTCAGGGTCCCGGTCAGATCCGGGGTGACCACCGTGACGGGCTGCGTGCTCAGTTCGGCCACCTGTTCGAGCATCACTTTGCTTTGCGGGTTGTCCGGGTTGAAATTGCCCTTGAGCACATCCCGCGCCTCGTCCAGCGCCTGGCTGTAAACCGCGGCCTGGCCATTGAGCGCAGCCCATTGTGCCTGCTCAAGTGCCAGGCTCAGCGCCAGGCGCACCTGGCTCAGGCTCTGGCCTGCCAGCAACGGACGAACATTCTTGTCGGCGTTGAAATCGATGCGGATGTAGCGCGAGATCTGATCCCACCATTGCGCCCAGCGACTGGCGCCGTCGCCATCTGCAGTCAGCCCGAGCAGGGATTCGCCGCGGTCCTTGTACTCGGGTGCGAGCTCGGTGAGGCTGATCACTTGATCGCGCAATGCGCCCAACCGCAGGAACAAACCGGTGCGATCGGGCTGCTCAGTGCTGCGCAAGGCCACCAGGGTTTTCGCTACTTGTTCGCGCGCGGCAAACGAACCCGGATCATTCTGTTCGCGGAGAATCTCATCGGCACCCTCCACCAGCGCCTGGGCACTGCTGATGTCCTGCAATGCCGACAGCCGCAGGCTGGCCAGGCGCAACAAGTGCTCGGCTTCGGCCAGACGCCAGTCCTTGCGACTGGCACCGAGAACCGTTTCCAGACGTTGATTGAGTCGCTGTTGATCACCCTGCAACTGAATCACCAGACGGCTGCGCTCTTCCAGCACATCGGCGCCGGGCAGTTGTTCCAGACGCGCGCTCAGGCGCTGTTCATTGAGCTTCAGGCTCTGCGCCTCGTCACTCAACGCCTGCACCTGGCTCAGTTGTTGTTGGTTGGTCGCCTGCAGGTGACGCACCTGCCAGACACCCCAACCACCTACCGCAATGCCGGCGGCACCCAGCAGTATCGCGACGATCGCCAGTCCATTGCCTCGGCGCGGCTCGGCAGCAGGAGGCAGCGCTTCATCAAGAGGAGTATCAACCGGCGCATCTGGCACAGGCCGCGAGTCATTTTTTGGCAAGGCTGTTTCGCTCACGTATCCATCCTTTGCATTAGAGAACGGGCACGGGATGCTCCCGTAACGCCGTCAGCAAAGCCGCGGCGCTCGCACCACGACAATCCACAACTTTCAGGGCTCCGGCGGCACGTGCCAGCTCGGCGACCCTGGGGCTTGGTACAAACAACGGCAACTGCGCCAATTGCGGCCAGGCATCGCCAGCCAATTGATGCAGGTGCTCAAAACCCTGTCCACTGCTGACCACCAGTGCGTTCAGGCGTTCCGCTTCGATCCGGTCCGGCAGCGCTGCCGACGGGTACATCGGCAACTGGCGGCGGTACAACTCCAGATACTCGACACTAGCACCTCGCTCACGCAAGCGCTCGGCCAGCAGTTCGCGCCCGCCCTCGCCGCGCAGGATCAGAACCTCGGGATGCGGCCGGGCAAGAGCCTCGCGCAACGCTGCAAGCTCAAGCAAGGCTTCGCTGTCGTCCCCATCATCCGGGAAGCTCACGTCCAGGCCTTGATCTTCAAGGATCTGCGCCGTCGCGGCACCGACACTGAACCACGTCACACCCATTGCTTGCGAGCCGGAGCGTTCGAGCAATTCGACGCCGATTCGCGCAGCAGGCTTGCTGACCACGATCACCGCGCAAAATCGTTCGAGGTTGCGAATCACGCCTAGCATTGTGTCAGAGGCAGGGATCGGCACGATGTCCAAAAGCGGCAAGCTGCTGCTGAAAATCCCCTGCCCGGCCAGAAAACGGCTCAGGGCTGCCGACTCATCCGCCGGACGCGTCAGCAGCAAGCGCCAGCCGGTCACTCGTGACCTGCCTCGCCGTAGACCGCTTTGAGAATGTCGGCGGCGCCCTGGCTCAAGAGATCCTCGGCCACTTGCACACCCAAGGCTTCGGCAGCACCACGTGGCGCACGCGCCTGGGCGCTGAGCAGCAGGCCACCGCTCGGATCGCCCACCAGGCCACGCAGCCAGACCTGCTCGCCTTCAAGCACGGCGTAACAGGCGATAGGCACCTGGCAGCCGCCATTGAGGTGTTTGTTGAGAGCACGTTCGGCGGTCACGCGGGTGGCGGTGTCCTGGTGATGCAGCGGCGCCAGCAGCGCATGAATTTCGCTGTCGGCAGTCCGGCACTCAATGCCCACGGCGCCCTGGCCACCGGCCGGCAGGCTGTCGTCGACGCTGATGGCCGAGGTGATGCGATCTTCAAAGCCCAGCCGGATCAACCCGGCAGCGGCGAGAATAATGGCGTCGTATTCGCCGGCATCCAGTTTGGCCAGACGCGTATTGACGTTGCCACGCAGGAAACGGATTTCCAGGTCCGGACGACGGGTCAGCAACTGAGCCTGGCGGCGCAGGCTCGACGTGCCGACGATACTGCCTGGCGGCAACTCATCGAGGCTGGAATAGGTATTGGAGACGAATGCATCACGCGGGTCTTCGCGTTCGCAGATGCAGAAAAGGCCGAGCCCTTCGGGGAAGTCCATCGGCACGTCTTTCATCGAATGCACGGCGATGTCGGCTTCGTTTTCCAGCAGGGCGGTTTCCAGTTCCTTGACGAACAGGCCCTTGCCACCGATTTTCGACAATGGCGAGTCGAGAAGCTTGTCGCCTCGACTGACCATCGGCACCAACGTCACGAGCAAACCCGGGTGGGCCTGTTCGAGACGGGCTTTGACGTATTCGGCCTGCCACAGGGCGAGAGCACTTTTGCGGGTGGCGATGCGGATTTGGCGAGAGGACATGGATCAATCCGTACTGAAAAGATACGACGGATAATAACAGCTCAGCCAAATCCACTTTGACTTGTATCAGAAACTACTCGGCCTCCCTGGCCCCGGATATCCGGCAATCGGGTGTGAAACTCGCCTGCGAACAGCGAATCAAAGCTGTTGCATCATTTTCCGCACGCCGGCCACATGGCGTCGACTGACGATCAATGCGTCACCGTTCAGGCCTTTGAGAAACAGCTGGAAATGCCCAAGCGGTGTGCGTTGCAAGCGTTCGATGCGTTCACGGGCAACCAGCGCGTTACGATGGATCCGCACGAAACGGTCACCGAATTCGTCCTCAAGCGCTTTGAGCGGCTCATCGAGCAACACTTCGCCCGCTTCATGGCGCAAGGTCACGTATTTGTGATCGGCGATGAAGTAGACCACCTGGTCCAGCGGAATCAACTCGATCCCTTTACGGGTGCGGGCGCTGATGTGGCTGCGGGGACCACTGCCGCTTTCGGCAGCCGGACGGGTCAGGGCCGAGAGTTGAACACGATTGGGGCGCTCGGCTTTTTTTAATGCGTCTTGTAAATGTTCAGTTCTCACAGGTTTCACCAGATAGCCTACGGCGCTGGCCTGTAAGGCTTCCACGGCAAATTCATCGGGCCCGGTGCAAAACACCACGGCGGGCGGAGTTTCACGTTCGCACAATCGTGCGGCCACCTGCAGGCCATCGAGGCCCGGCATACGGACATCAAGCAGCACGATGTCCGGTTTGTGGCTGTCGATCAGTGCCAACGCTTCTTCGCCATTCGTGGCGCTGGGCTCCAGGACACTGTATCCCTCGAGTTCGCCAACCATTCGGCTCAGGCGCTCGCGGGCTAGGGGGTCGTCATCAACGATCAGGACATTCATATTGCGCTGGATTCCTGCGTGAGTCTTGCACAAGGATAGCGTAGACAGGTGAAGTGACGTCCGTCACCGCGATCCACGCTAA
>NZ_RCNW01000313.1:0-9136 GCF_004307605.1 Pseudomonas sp. Sample_24 | reverse complement strand
GGTCAGGACCTTGATGTTGTCTTCGGCACGGGCCAGGCGACGGATTTCCTTGGCGACCTGGTCGGCCAGCTCGCGGGTCGGGCACAGGATCAGCGCCTGGCAACCGAAATAGCGCGGGTTGATCGGGTTCAACAGGCCGATACCGAAGGCGGCGGTCTTGCCGCTGCCGGTCTTGGCCTGGGCGATCAGGTCCATCCCCTTGAGGATCACCGGCAAGCTTTGCGCCTGGATCGGCGTCATCTGGGCATAACCGAGGGAGTCGAGGTTAGCCAGCATGGCGGCGGACAGCGGCAAAGTATTAAATTCGGTGGCGATGGTGGTCACGGGACTGGCCTGCAAAACAAAATGTCGCGCAGTGTACCAGTCCGATGGCCTTTAGCCCTAAGGCTCGATGTGTTCTTCCGGACGTTTGACTCGCCGTCCGTCTTCTCTCGAGAGTTGGGAGAAGATCGTAGCCGCCAGCATGGCCATGATTCCCACCGTCACGAATGTGAGCTGGAACGCGCCCAGAACCGTGTCCACGCCGTCTTTTCCGATTTGCGCGCTGAACCCGCCGAGCAACGCACCGGCACAGGCCACGCCCAGGCTCAGGGACAATTGCGCGACCACCGATAGCAGACTGTTGCCGCTGCTGGCGCTGGCGTCGTCGAGGTCGATCAACGTCACGGTGTTCATCGCCGTGAACTGCAAAGAGTTGATCGCGCCAAGGATCGCCAGCAGGCACAGCAGCAGCCAATAAGGCGTCTGTTCGCTGACCAGGCCCATGCTCGCCAACATGATGCCCAGTGCCAGGGTGTTGCCGGTCAGCACGATGCGGTAGCCCAGACGTTCAATCAGCGGCCGCGCCACCCACTTGGCGATCATTGCCGCCGCTGCCAGCGGTAGCATGCTCATCCCGGCCTGGGACGGCGAATACCCCAACGCCACTTGCAGCAGCAACGGCACCAGGAACGGCAGCGCGCCACTACCCAGGCGAGCGAACAGGTTGCCGAGGATACCGACGGCAAAGGTCCGGGTCTTGAACAGCGATGGCGCAAACAGTGGATTCTCGATATGCCCGGCGCGCAGCCAATACGCCGCCAGGCACGCCATGCCGGCGAACAACAGCAACATCACCCGCAGGTGCGGCAGGTGCAGTTCGCCCAGGCCTTCCATGGCGATGGTGATCAGGATCATCGCCGCACCGAACAGCAAGAACCCCAGGCTATCGAAGCGCGTACGCTCGGAGCCGCGCAGGTCAGGGATGAATTTCCACACGGCGTAGCAACCAATCAGGCCCACCGGCAGGTTGATCAGGAAGATCCAGTGCCAGGTCAAAAACTGCACCATCCAGCCGCCCATGGTCGGGCCGATCAGCGGGCCGAGCAGGCCGGGAATGGTGATGAAGCCCATGATCCGCACCAGTTCCGAACGCGGGTAAGCGCGCAGCACCACCAGCCGCCCGACCGGCAGCATCAGAGCGCCGCCCAGGCCCTGGATGATCCGGGCGCCGATCAACTGGGTCAGGCTGGTCGACAATGCGCAGAGCAGCGAGCCGAGGCTGAACAGCAGAATCGCGCTGAAGAAGATTTTCCGGGTGCCGAAGCGGTCGGCGATCCAGCCCGAGGCGGGTATGAGCAATGCGACGGTGAGCATGTAGGCGATGATCACGCCCTGCATGCGCAGCGGATCTTCAGCCAGGTCCCGGGCCATGGCTGGCAGGGCGGTGTTGAGGATCGTCCCGTCGAGGGACTGCATGAAAAACGCGATGGCGACGACCCAAGGCACCCAGCGGGCGGTGACAGGATCGAGAGGCGGGCGGTTGGGCATGTGACCTCTGGTTGTCGGTAATGATTGTTCCCACGCTCCGCGTGGGAATGCCTCTTGTGACGCTCTGCGTCACGCTTTGGGACGCGGAGCGTCACGGGCTGCATTCCCACGCAGAGCGTGGGAACGAGCAGGTTCAGAGGGTCAAGGTCAACCGGCTGACAAGCGCCCCCGGCAACAACGCCGAGGCCGTCGCGCGCTGGCTGTAGGTACTGGCCGACAACAGCAACTCGCGCTCCCGGGTCAGCGTTTCCAGCTGCGAACCGAGCAGGCTGAAAGCGCTGTCATCGAAACGCATGGTGCTGACCGGCGCCTGTATCTCGCCGTTCTCCACCCAGAAGGTCGCGAAGCGGGTCATGCCGGTCAGGCGTGCCGCCGGTTGATCCGAGAAGTTCAGATACCACAGGTTGCTGATGTACAAACCGGTACCGAGCTGCTTGAGTACGTCTGCTTCGGGTAAATCACCGGCCTTCAAATCCAACGCACTCGGCGATTCGCCGCCGCTGGCGCCGTTGGCGGTCAAGCCGTATTCGGCGGCGCTGCGTGAACCGACCAGTTGTGCGCCGGCCTGGCCCTCGACGATCAATTTGAGATCGCTGCGCGGATAACCTTCATCCGAGAACGCCGGGCTCAGCGAACCGCTGACCTTTTCCTCCAGCGAGACCAGCGGGCTGAAGTGTTGATCGCCGCCATAGAGCTTCTGCAATGGGCTGCTTTTGCTGGCAATCGACTGCGCGGAAAAACCGCCCCAGCACAGCATGCCCATGATTTCTTCCAGCGCGGCGGGGGCGAGATAAGCGCGGTACTGACCGGGCGCCAATGTGCGCAGCGGTCGCCCGAGAAACTCAAGTTGTTCGCGAGCCAGCTGAAAACGCTTGGCAAAACCTTCGCTGCTCCAGTGATGCCCGGCATAGCTGGCCTTCACTGCCTGGCCGTTTTCATGGAACAGGCTGAAATCGAAGTTGAAGCTGTTGGCCTGATGCCAGCCGAACGCGCCAGCGGAACTGGCAAAGCCTCGGCTGATCGGCCCGGCGGCATAGAAACCGACCAGATCCAGACCTTCAGCGGCCTGGGTGATTTCGGCGACCACCTGCTCGGTGTCCGGCAACGGTTGTTCCTGTACGTTCTTGCTTTGCCAGCCGTTGTAGTTGAGCAGCAGGTACGGATCCTTGGGCAGCAGCGGCAAGGTTTCACGCAGCTGTTGCAGGCCTTCGGTCAGACGCTGAAGGTCGACTGCCGGATCGTCCGCCAGGGTGATTTGCAGGTCGGCGTGACGGCCATCGTTGATCAGCTTCAAACCGATGCTCGCCTGCTGCACTTGCCCGGCCTGCCGCACCTTGGCGTGGTTGAAACGCACAAAGGCCGATGACTCGGCGGCGTAGCTGAGGGTGAACTGTTCCGGTTCGCGCAGGGCTGCGCGCAATCCGGCGACCAGGGCCTTGAATGATTCGACCTGAGATTTCGCAGTGCTCATCAGGCGTCCCCCCCAAATACATCAACGTTGCTGAATACGCAGGCCGGCGAAGCGTGGCCGACGCGGATCACCTGATTCGGTTCACCCTTGCCGCAATTCGGCGTGCCGAGGACCTTGACAGTGTTGGCATCGCCGACGGCGCTGAGGCTCTTCCAGAACTGCGCGGAGATCGCCCGGTAATTGGGATTCTTCACCACGCCTTTGAGTTCGCCGTTTTCAATCAATTGGCCCCATTCGCAGCCGAACTGGAATTTGTTGCGCGCATCGTCGATGGACCATGAGCGGTTGGTGCTCATCAGAATGCCGTGCTCGATGCCGCCGATCAGTTGCTCCAGCGGCTGATCGCCCGGTTCGATGTTGAGGTTGGCCATGCGATCGATCGGCGGACGGTTCCAGCCGCAGGCGCGGCTGTTGGCGACGCCGTCCATGCCGGCGCGAAATTGCGACAGCGCGCCGCCCAATGGGCGCAGCAACCGGCCTTCGCGGATCAGGAATTGTTTGCTGGCCGGCGTGCCGTCGTCGTCATGGCCGTAGCTGGCGAGCTGCTCGGGGATGTCCGGGTCGAAGGTCACGTTGAGTAACTTCGAGCCGTACTGCAGGTGACCGAAGTCTTCAGCCTTGACGAAACTGGTGCCGGCGTAATTGCGTTCGTCGCCGAGGATACGGTCCAGTTCCAGCGGGTGGCCGATGGATTCGTGGATCTGCAACATCATCTGGTCGGGCATCAGCAGCAGGTCGCGCGGACCTTGCGGTGTGTTCGGCGCCAGCAGCAACTGCAAGGCTTGATCGGCAACTTTTACCCCCGCGCCAATCAGTCCGCAGCGGCTGATGACATCAAAGCCGCCCTGTTGGCCGAAGTTTTCCCGGCCGAGCGTTCGGGTCTGGCTGTCGTTGCCGTCGTAGGCGGTGACATCAAGACCGGGGTAGACGAAGCGCTGGGCCTGACGCAGTTCGGCGCCGGCACTGTTGAGGTAAATCTGCTCGACATTGGTGATGCCGATGCTCACCTGCCAGTTCACCAGGCGATCGTCCTTGGGCACGGAAGCGGATTCGGCGCTGAGCAATGCGTAGCAGTCACTCAGGGACGGGAAGGGCTGGTCGAGGTTCGGTGAAAAGTAATCGGCTCGGTCGCTGGAAACGCCTTGTTCGCGCAGGTCCAGCAAGGCATGAGGCTTGAGCCGGCGAGCCTGCTGTTCGGCGTGTTCGAGCGCGGCTTGCAGGCCTTGTTGCGATAGGTCATTGGTCGCGGCGTAGGCTTCGACGCCATTGACCCGGGCAGTCAGCATCGCCCCTTCGTCACGGCTCAGGCTCGGTGGCTCGGCGACGTTCTTGCGTACCGACAGGTACTGGCCGGACTCGCGCACGTAACGCAGGGAAAAGAATTCAGCGCCCGTGCGCAACGCAGCAAAACGCTGCATGAGCTGGGGTTGGAAATCGAACATTCGGGAACCTCCTTGGTATGGAGTGACGGCGAAGCGGTGTTGCGAGGGGGAGGAGTGAAACGATTGCGTGGCGCTAGAGTAGGCCCGTGCGGGGGGTGGGATCAAGGAGGGAACAGATTGATGATCGTTCCCACGCTCTGCGTGGAAACGCCTCTTGTGACGCTCCGCGTCACGCTTTGGGACGCGGAGTGTCCCGGGCTGCGTTCCCACGCAGAGCGTGGGAACGATCAGGGTGCGGTGGAGCGTCTTAAGCGGTCTGGGTAACTTCACGCATCGGCTTGCCCTTCACCGGTGCGCCACCCGCCACGTAGTAAGTGGCAGTGCTGCGTGGCAACGGCTTGCGGCCACGGATCTTGTCGGCGATTTTCTCGGCCATCATGATCGTCGGCGCGTTGAGGTTGCCGGTGGTGATGATCGGCATGATCGAGGCATCGACCACGCGCAGGCCTTGCAGGCCATGTACACGACCTTCGCCATCGACCACGGCCATCTCGTCGGTGCCCATCTTGCACGAGCAGGACGGGTGGAACGCGGTTTCGGCGTGTTCGCGGATGAACTTGTCCAGTTGCTCGTCGGTTTGCACCTCGATGCCCGGGCTGATTTCGCGACCGCGGAAGGCGTCCAGTGCAGGTTGCTGCATGATTTCACGGGTCAGGCGGATGCCGTCGCGGAATTCCTGCCAGTCCTGCTCGGTGGCCATGTAGTTGAACAGGATGCTCGGGTGCTGGCGCGGATCCTTGGATTTGACCTGGATGCGGCCACGGCTCGGCGAGCGCATGGAACCCATGTGCGCCTGGAAACCGTGCTCTTTCACACCGTTGCTGCCGTTGTAGTTAATCGCCACCGGCAGGAAGTGGTACTGGATGTTCGGCCATTCGAATTCCGGACGGGTACGGATGAAACCGCCGGCTTCGAACTGGTTGCTGGCGCCGATACCGGTGCCGTTGAACAACCACTCGGCACCGATCGCCGGCTGGTTGTACCAGAGCAACGACGGGTACAGCGAGACCGGTTGGGTGCAGGCGTATTGCAGGTACAGCTCAAGGTGGTCCTGCAGGTTTTCACCGACGCCCGGCAGGTCGTGGACCACCGGAATGTCGAGCTTGTTCAGCAACTCGGCCGGGCCGACGCCGGAACGCTGCAGGATCTGCGGCGAAGCGATGGCGCCGGAGCACAGCAGCACTTCCTTGCGTGCTTTGACTTCAACGCGTTCTTCGGCGTCGCCGACCAGGTAACGCACGCCGACCGCACGCTTGCCTTCGAACAGGATCTTGTCGGTCAGGGCGTGGGTAACGATGGTCAGGGTCGAACGCTTTTTGGCCACGTCCAGGTAACCGCGAGCGGTGGAGGCACGACGGCCTTTCGGCGTTACGGTGCGGTCCATCGGACCGAAGCCTTCCTGCTGATAACCGTTCAAGTCGTCGGTGCGCGGGTAACCGGCCTGCACGCCGGCTTCGACCATGGCGTGGAACAGCGGGTTGTTGCCGGCTTTCGGCGTGGTCACGCTGACCGGGCCGTCGCCACCGTGGTAGTCGTTCGGGCCGATGTCGCGGGTTTCCGCTTTACGGAAATAGGGCAGGCAGTCCAGGTACGACCAGTCTTCCAGGCCTGGCAGTTTTGCCCAGCCGTCGTAGTCCATGGCGTTGCCGCGGATGTAGCACATGCCGTTGATCAGCGAGGAACCGCCCAGACCCTTGCCGCGACCGCACTCCATGCGACGCCCGTCCATGTGTGGCTCTGGATCGGTTTCGTACGCCCAGTTGTAACGACGGCCTTGCAGTGGAAACGCCAGCGCCGCAGGCATTTGCGTGCGGAAGTCGAAACGGTAGTCCGGGCCGCCGGCTTCGAGCAGCAGGACGGTGACGCCTGCGTCTTCGGTCAGACGAGTCGCCAGTGTGTTACCGGCCGAGCCGGCACCGATGATGATGTAGTCGAATTCTTGGGACATTGAATGCACCCTCTTTGATGTTGGTTCAGGTCGCGCGCCGAGTTGCCAATCGTTGTGGCGAGGGAGCTTGCTCCCGCTCGGCTGCGCAGCAGTCGCAAAGTCAGCGACTGTGTTGTGTCTGCATGAACGCGGTGTCTGAAGTTGGGGCCGCTTCGCGGCCCAGCGCGAGCAAGCTCCCTCGCCACAAGGGCCGCAACTTCAGAACTGCGTCAGATCAGAACACCGAGACGTAATCGCCCAGTTCGACCTGTACCGATTTGATGCGGGTGAAGTTGTTCAGCGAGCTGATGCCGTTCTCACGGCCGACACCCGACTGCTTGTAGCCACCGACCGGCATCTTCGCATCGGACTCGCCCCAGGCGTTGATCCAGCAGATACCGGCTTCCAGTTGATGAATTACGCGGTGCGCGCGGTTCAGGTCCTTGGTGACGATACCGGCGGCCAGGCCGAAGTCGGTGTCGTTGGCGCGGCGGATCACTTCTTCTTCGGTTTCGTAGGAGAGGATCGCCATCACCGGGCCGAAGATTTCTTCACGCACGATGGTCATGTCGTCGGTGCAGTCGGTGAACACGGTCGGCGCGACAAACGCACCTTTGGCGAATTCACCGTCAGTCAGACGCTGGCCGCCGCACAGCAGACGGGCACCTTCTTCCTTGCCCTTGGCGATGTAGCCCAGCACGCTTTCCATGTGGGCGAAGCTCACCAGCGGACCGAAGTTGGTGTTTTCGTCTTGCGGGTTACCGATGCGGATGCGCGCAACGCGTTCAACGATTTTGGCTTCGAAAGCCGCTTTGAGGTGCGCCGGTACGAACACGCGAGTGCCGTTGGTGCAGACCTGGCCGGAGCTGTAGAAGTTGGCCATCATCGCGGTGTCGGCGGCGCGATCGAGGTCGGCGTCGTCGCAGATGATCAGCGGCGACTTGCCGCCCAGTTCCATGGTCACGTCCTTGAGCGAAGAGCTCGAAGCGCTGGCCATGACTTTCTTGCCGGTGTCGGTGCCGCCGGTGAACGAGACTTTCTCGATGCGCGGGTGCTCGGTCAGCCAGGTGCCGACTTCACGGCCGCTGCCGGTCAGGACGTTGAACACGCCGTTCGGCACGCCGGCCTCGGTGTAGATCTCGGCCAGTTTCAGGGTGGTCAGCGAAGTGACTTCGCTTGGCTTGAAGATCATCGCGTTACCGGCCGCCAGGGCTGGTGCGGATTTCCACAGGGCGATCTGGATCGGGTAGTTCCACGCGCCGATACCGGCCACCACGCCCAGCGGTTCGCGACGGGTGTACACGAACGACGTGGTGCGCAGCGGAATCTGCTCGCCCTCGATGGCCGGCACCAGGCCTGCGTAGTATTCCAGCACGTCGGCACCGGTAACGATGTCGACGTAACGGGTTTCGGAGTAGGCCTTGCCGGTGTCCAGGGTTTCCAGGGCAGCCAGTTCATCGTTGCGTTCACGCAGGATTTCCACGGCGCGACGCAGGATGCGCGAACGCTCCATGGCGGTCATGGCAGCCCAGATCTTCTGGCCCTTTTCGGCGCTGACGACGGCACGCTCAACGTCGTCGAAGGTAGCACGTTGGACTTTTGCGAGGACTTCACCGTTAGCCGGGTTGATGGCTTCGAAAGTGGCGTCGCTGCTGGCGTCGCTGTACGCACCATCGATGTAGAGTTTTTGCAGTTCGAAACGGGCCATAAAGTCCTCGCAAGTGCATCAGTGATTGGCGCGGTCCGGTGGTTGAGCGTTCTATGTGTGCTCTAACTCACCCGCTTGGCCAGTTGGATATCCATGTATTCGTAAGCGATCTGTTGCGCCTGCTCGGTGTCGAAAGCGTCTCCCGACAGCGCGCCGCGCAACCACAAACCGTCAATGAGGGCTGCCAGGCCGCGGGCGGCGCTGCGCGCTTGATCAAGCGGCAACACACGGCGGAACTGGCAGCACAGGTTGGAATACAGACGGTGATCGTTGATCCGCTGCAACCTGTGCAAAGACGGCTGGTGCATGCTGGTGGCCCAGAAGGCCAGCCAGGTTTTCATTGCCGGGCCATTGACCTGGCTGGCGTCGAAGTTGCCTTCGATGATCACCTGCAGATGCGCTCGCGGGCTGTCATCTTTCAGCGCCTGTCGGCGCGCGGTGACGTTCTCGCTCAGGACGGTCATCAGGTACCCCATGGTGGCGGCGATCAGGCCATTCTTGTCCTGAAAATAGTGACTGATGATGCCATTCGAGACACCGGCCAAACGGGCGATCAGCGCAATGCTGGCGTCCCCCATTCCGACCTGATCGACGGCCAGCAAAGTGGCTTCGATCAATTGCTGGCGGCGGATGGGTTGCATACCGACCTTGGGCATCTTGCACATCTCCTTAGGCCTTCCGGCAGACGCAAAACGTCTGTCGGACTGAGGGCCAGTCTATTTTGTTTTGATTGAACGTTCAATCAACAAAGAATAAGATCTGCGACAATTCGTCGCTGC
>NZ_RCNW01000264.1:0-9268 GCF_004307605.1 Pseudomonas sp. Sample_24 | reverse complement strand
GTTGGCGGTGGAGCAGGGGCGGGTGGTTCGGGGGTGGCTGTTGACTCAAGGGTACAAACCTTGAGTTTGATCGTTCCCACGCTCTGCGTGGGAACGCCGTCAGGGACGCTCCGCGTTCCACTTCAGAAGGTGACGCAGAGCGTCACGGGATGCATTTCCACGCAGAGCGTGGGAACGATCAGTGGGTCACGGGTGCCACAAATTACAACTTGATCAACACCGACTTCAGCTCGGTGTAATGCTCAATCGCCGCATACCCCATCTCACGCCCGACCCCCGACATTTTGTAGCCACCAAACGGCAGTGCCGGGTCCAGGGCGCTGTGGCAGTTGACCCACACTGAACCGGACTTGATCCGCGGAATCATCCGGTGCACCGCTGCCAGATCATTGGACCAGATGCTTGCGCCCAGTCCATAAGGGCTGTCATTGGCCATGCGCAGTGCATCGGCTTCGTCGTCGAAGGGAATCGCCACCAGTACCGGGCCGAAGATTTCTTCCTGCACCAACGAGTGCTTCTGATCGACGTCGACAATCACCGTCGGTTTGACGAAAAAGCCCGGCCCGAATTGCTCACCACCGCAGGCGATGGTGGCGCCGCTTTCCCGGCCTTTTTCGATATAGCCGTAGACGCGCTCCTGTTGACGTGCCGAAATCAGCGGCCCCATCTCAACGCTCGGGTCCAGGCCATTGCCGAGCTTCATGGCATTGGCGATACCGGCGATGTCGGCCACCACATTGTCGAAATGCTTGCGCTGCACATACAGGCGCGAGCCAGCGCAGCAGACCTGTCCCTGATTGAAGAAAATTGCGCTGGCAGCACCGGCTGCGGCGGTTTTCAGGTCGGCGTCGGCCATGACGATGGTCGGTGATTTTCCGCCCAGTTCCAGCGTCACCCGGGTCATGGAGTCCATGGCGATCTTGCCAATCTGCTTGCCCACGGCGGTCGAGCCGGTGAAGGTCAGTTTGTCCACCAGCGGGTTATGGGTCAGGGCGGAACCTGCGGTGATGCCGGTGCCGGTGACGACGTTGAACACGCCTTCCGGATAGCCCGCTTCCAGCACCAGTTCGGCGAGTTTCAGTGCGGTCAGAGGGGTTTCATCCGCAGGTTTGAGCACCACGGTGCAACCGGTGGCCAGGGCCGGGCCGAGTTTCCAGCAGGCCAGCAGCAGCGGGAAATTCCAGGCGACGATGGCACCGACCACGCCCACCGCTTCACGACGGATGAAGCTGTGAAACTGGTCGTTGGGCATCAACGGTGCCGACACGTCGACTGTCGAGCCTTCGATCTTGGTCGCCCAACCGGCCATGTAGCGCAGGAAGTCGATGGCCAGTTGCACGTCCATCACTTGGGCGACGGCGGCGCTTTTGCCGTTGTTCAGGCATTCCAGCTGCGCCAGCAGTTCGGCGTCGCGCTGCATCAGGTCGGCGAGTTTCCATAGCAGGTTCTGTCGCTCACGGGGGCGGGTGCGGGTCCAGGCGGAATCATCGAATGCCTGGCGGGCGGCGAGTACGGCGCGGTCGACATCGTCCGCGGTGGCTCGCGGCACCACGCACAGCACCTCGCCGGTGGCCGGGTTGTGCAACGGCATGGTCTGGCCGTCGGCGGCTGCGACCCAGTCACTGCCGATGAGCATGCGCGGGGCACGCTGGATGAATGCCGAAGTGGCTGGAAGCAGGTTTGGAAGCGACATGATGAAACCTCGTCTTGTTCGTTGTGACGAGGTCTTTCGCAATGGCTGTGCCAGTTGTGATTTTTTGGCCCGAACGCCCTGTTTGTCGGGGCGTCACAGATTCTCTGCGGATCATCCCGTGATCGATAAACGTCGCAAATTGCGACGAACTGAGAATCTCATCTCCTCTGTAGAAGCGAGCCTGCTCGCGAAAAACGTCCAGGCAACCAGTGCAGCCAGACACCCAACGTTATCGTACGTCCATCGCAAGCCGGCTCGCTCCTACAAAGGCTGCAGCTATGCTTGTCTCAGGTTGCAACAGCTGTCGCGAAATAGAACGTGCCCGCCGTTGATATGCCCGTCGAAAATCCAGATAGATTATGGCAAGTCATTGATTCAAAGAGTTATTCATAAGCTGGCACGCTCCGTGTATTGCTCATCGCAGACGTTTCTCTTGCCTCCGTCAGCGGCTCGCCGCCGACGGCAGAAACCATAAAAAACGATAAGCCACAAAAATAAGAAAGCACCGTGCGAGGTTAGACGTTGATGAAGAGAAGACTTCGATCAGGCATGAGCGCCGGCCTGCTGGCCGTGGCCGCTTGCATAGCCCTGCATTCGCCCTACAGCCTGGCAGCCCGCGACGCCCAGACCATCCTCAAGGAAACGTGTCAGGGCTGTCACACCCCTGAAGCCAATAACGCCCTGAGCCGTATCAGCCACCAGCGCAAGACGCCGGAAGGCTGGCTGATGAGCATCGCCCGCATGCAGACCATGCACGGTTTGCAGATCAGCGATGAAGATCGCCGCACGCTGGTCAAGTACCTTGCCGACACTCAGGGGCTGGCGCCGAGCGAAACCGACGGCGTGCGTTATGCCATGGAGCGCCGGCTCAACACCGTCGAGCAGTTCGACGATCAGACCAGCCAAATGTGCGGCCGCTGCCACTCCGGTGCGCGGGTCGCGCTGCAACGGCGTCCGGCCCAGGAATGGGAGCGATTGGTGAACTTCCACCTTGGCCAATGGCCGTCCCTGGAATATCAGGCGCTGTCCCGCGACCGCGACTGGTTCGATCTCGCCCGCAAAGAAATGGTGCCGTTGTTGGCCAAGCGTTATCCGCTGGACAACCCGGCCTGGAAAAAATGGCAGAGCAGCGCGCCGAAGAGCGAGGCGCTGGCAGGCGACTGGAGCTTCAGCGGCCACTTGCCGGGCAAAGGCGAGCTGGCCGGTGTCATGAGCGTGACTGCCGACGGCAGCGACACCTTCAAGGTCAGCGTCAAAGGCCAGTACGCCGACGGCACGCCGTTCAATGGCGACGGCAGTGCGATTCTCTACACCGGCTATGAATGGCGCGGCAATGTCAGCATCGACGGCGTGACCATGCGCCAGGTATTCGCCGCCCAAGGCAATGCCATGCAGGGCCGGATGTTCGAGGCCGAGCACGATGAGCGTGGTCTGGACTTCGTCGCTGCGAAACAGGGTTCGCAGCGTTTGCTGGCGGTGCAACCTGGCTATGTGAAGGCCGGTAGTGAAACCGAGGTCACCCTGATCGGCAGCGGTCTTTCCGGAAAACCGAACTTCGGCAAAGGCGTGGAAGTGGTCGAAGTCGTCTCGCAGAGCCCGGAGCAGATCAAGGTCAAGCTCAAGGCCGCCGCCAATGCCCAGCCGGGCCTGCGCGTGGTCACCGTCGGCACATTGAAAGGCCCGAGCCTGTCGGTCTACAGCAAGATCGATCAGGTCAAGGTCATACCGGAATTCTCGGTGGCGCGGATCGGTGATGGCGGTGGTTCGACGCCGAAAGTCCAGGGCCGTTTCGATGCTGAAGCCTGGGGCAAGGGCACTGACGGCAAGCCATATCGCATCGGCGTGTTCCCGGCGCAGTGGAAGGTCGAGGCCTTCGACGATCGCGCCAAGGAAGACGAAGACGTCAAGTTCGCCGGCACCATGCAGGCCGATACTGGCGTATTCACACCGGGCGACGCCGGGCCGAACCCTGCGCGCAAAATGTCCACCAACAATGCCGGCAACCTCAAGGTGATCGCCGCCGTCGATGACGCAGGGAAATCCCTGACCGGCGAAGGCCACATGATCGTCACCGTGCAACGCTGGAACAATCCACCCATTCCTTGAGCTGACTGAACGCAAGCGTTTACAGACACTTTTCGGAATGACCGCAAGCCCCGTACCCCGGGGCCTGCACAGGAGGTTGCAATGGGCGCTATCTTGAATCTGGTCGAGCGTAATCTGCACGAAGTGCACGTCGATGCCGACCGCATGCTGTTTCATATTCCCAGCAGTTCGCTGTTCGCCAGCGATGAACTGACAGGCACCATCATCGATACTTTGCGTGGACCGGGGTGTTCCTCGGACGACCTGATCCAGCGTCTGGCCGCGCGTTTCAACGGCGAAGAAGTCACTGAAACCCTGCGCGAGTTGATGGCCCTGGAACTGGTCAGCGACGGCTCGCCGCTGACCCCGGACATCGCCACCAAACGCGTCGAGCGCACGGCGATCAATACCGTGGTGCTCAACGTTAACACCGGCTGCAACCTGAGTTGCACCTACTGCTACAAGGAAGATCTCGACAAGCCGTCAGCCGGCAAGAAAATGGACGTCGAAACCGCGATTGCCTCGGTGGAAATGCTGCTGCGCGAATCGCCGGACGAAGAGCGTTTCACCGTAGTCTTCTTCGGCGGCGAACCGCTGAGCAATCGCAAGCTGATCGAGTACATGGTCGATTATTGTGAGAAGCGATTTGCCGAGGCCGGCAAGTTCGTCGAGTTCGTGATGACCACCAACGCCACGCTGCTCACCGAAGAGACCGTCGACTATCTGAATGCGCACCGGTTCGGTCTGTCGGTCAGCATCGACGGGCCGAAAACCGTACACGACCGCAATCGCATTACCGTTGGCGGGCAGGGCACTTATGATGTGGTGCGGCGCAAGGCCGAGATGCTGCTGTCGCGCTACAACAGCCGTCCGGTGGGGGCGCGCGTGACCTTGACCACGGGCGTCACCGACGTCGAAACCATCTGGGATCACCTGTTCAATGAACTGGGTTTTGCCGAGGTTGGTTTTGCCCCGGTCACCTCAGGCGACATCAGTACGTTCAACCTGACCAGCGATGAACTGATCGAAGTCTTCGCCAACATGAAGAAGCTCGGTCGGCGTTATCTGGAAGCGGCGCTTGAGCACCGCAACATCGGCTTCTCCAACCTGCACCAACTGATCACCGACATCCATGAAGGCCACAAAAAAGCCCTGCCATGCGGCGCGGGCCTGAAGATGCTGGCGGTCGATCACAAGGGTGAGCTGAACCTGTGCCACCGCTTTACCGGTTCGAGCCTGCCGACCTTCGGCAACGTCCACAGCGGCGTGAAGCAGGTGGAGTTGAACGACTTCCTGTCGCAACGCCTGGACCGAACCAACACCGGCTGCGAAGACTGCCAGATTCGCAATCTGTGCTCCGGCGGTTGCTACCACGAGAGCTACGCCCGTTACGGCGATCCGACTCACCCGACCTATCACTATTGCGAACTGATGCGTGACTGGGTCGACTTCGGCATCGAGGTCTACACCCGGATCATGGCTCACAACCCTGCGTTCATCAGCAGCTACATCACTCCGCGCAAGGCTCACTGATATGAAACATCTCAAGGCAATCAATAACAAAGCGTTGAAGCTGGATCAGGCCGCGGATGAAAACCGCATCGAAGAAGTGGTGGCGATGAGCTCCGTGGCGGGCTGCGCTTCGACCACTGACCCAGGTTGGGAAATCGATGCGTTCGGCGGTGTGTCGTCACTGTGCCAGCCGATGGAGGCAGACCTTTATGGCTGCTCCGACCCATGCTGGTGGCCGGCGCAGGTGCCGGACATGATGAGCACTTACCCGGACTGGAACAAGGATGCCCAAGCGTCCAACGACAACTGGCGCAACCTCGGCACTGTCTTTCCGAAAGACAAGTGAACGGACATCAGAAGGATTCCAGCATGCGTAATATCAAAGCCTGCGGCCTGGCCGCGTTCGCCGTTATGAGCAGCCTTTCGGTCAATGTTCTGGCCGAGGAAAATACCGCGTTGCAAGACGGTCACGAGTATATGTTGACCACAAACTACCCCAACAACCTGCACGTGATTGACCTGGCTACCGACACACTGTTCAAGACCTGCAAGATGCCTGACGCCTTCGGACCCGGCACCGTGCAGTTGTCGCCGGATCGCAAGATCGCCTACGTGCTGAACAATCATTACGCGGATGTCTACGGCGTTGAGCTGGACAGCTGCAAACAGGTGTTCCACGCCAGCATCACCCAGAAGCCGGGCGAGAAAGCCAAGTCGATGTTCGCTTTCACGGTCAGCCACGACGGGAAAGAGCTGTACACCGTTGCCAACCCGACGCTGAGGATGAACGACCGCTACGAAGTGCAGCAGCCTCGGCTCGATGTGTACAAGACCGACGGCGGCATGGACGCCAAGCCTGTGCGCAGTTTCCCGGCGCCGCGGCAGCTGACCATCATGCAGAGCGGTGATGACGGCACGCTGTATGTGGCGGGGGCGGACGTCTACAAGGTCAATGTGCAAACCGGCAAGTTCGACGTGCTGATCCCGAGTCGTCACTGGAAACGCGCGAACTACAGCGCGCCGGACGTGCTCTACGTGTGGAACCAGCAGACCTACCGGCATGATTTTTCGCTGCTGTACACCGCCGCAAAGTTCAAGGACAAGAAGCAGGACCCGGCCACCGCCGAATACCTGTATGGCCTGTTCAGCGTCGACCTGAAAACCGGCAAGACCGAAACCACCGACTTCGGGCCACTGACGGAAATCTACTTCAGCGGCATGCGCTCGCCGAAAGACCCGAACCTGATGTTCGGCGTGCTCAATCGCCTGGCCAAGTACGACATCAAGGAGAAGAAAATGCTCCAGGCGGCGACGCTCGATCACTCCTACTACTGCATTTCCTTCAACAAGGATGGCAGCAAGATTTACCTGGCGGGGACCTTCAACGATGTGGCGATCTTCGATGCCGACAGCCTGAAACAGACGGGAAGCATCAAGTTGCCGGGTGGGGATATGGCGATTACCACGGCGCAGATTTTTGTCCGGTAATTGCGCTGCCTGATCTGGCGCCATCGCAGGCAAGCCCGCTCCCACAGGGTTCAGCGGTGTTCACACGATTGTGACCACACCACAAATCCACTGTGGGAGCTGGCTTGCCAGCGATGAGGCCCTCAAGAACAACAGAGAATCAAACCCCCGGCACCGGACACCCCAAATCCCCCTCCTGACACTTCAGGTAGGTCTTGAATGTCTCGACCCGCGCCTTGGTCAACTCCGTCACGCAGTTGCTGTAGATCAGCGGATAAACACTCCCGCCTTCCACACCAGACGCCGAAAACTTGCACTCGGCATCGCGGAACGCAATCCACGAACGTTGCGCGCCCAACAGCAGTTTCTTGCGGTCGGGGTCGCCTTTCAGGCGGCCAGTGATTTGCTGGTAAAGCGCGTTCAACTCCTTGTCAGCCGCCGCATGCTGCTGCGACGCACACTGGTTCATCGTCGCCTGATCGGTGGCGTTGTCGCAGTTCACGGCGGCATGGGTCAGGGTGGCGAACATCAAGGGCGTCAGCGCCAGGAAAAAGCGTACGAACATGGAAAAAATCTCGCGGTGGCGATGAAAGTAGGGGGCAGTGTAGCGAAGCCTGCGTCGCTGTCAGGTGCACGATTACGACAGTTGATCTGCTTGCATACAACTTTCAGGCTGGACATGTGGTCTTAGAAGCCTACTGTTGTTCAGTACAGGAGGTGACGTATGAAACCAGTACCCAATAGTTTTGAGCGCAAAATCACGCTTAAATCGCCGCGCTCCCATGTATGGCGCGCATTGGTCGATGCCGAGGCGTTCGGGCAATGGTTCGGCGTGGCGCTTGAAGGCAGGCGCTTCATTGCCGGCGAGTGGACGCAGGGGCAGGTGACGTATCCCGGTTACGAGCATGTGCTGTGGAATGTACTGGTCGAGCGGGTCGAGCCGCAGCAATTGTTTTCCTTCCGCTGGCATCCTTATGCGGTGAATCCGAAGATCGACTACTCGCAGGAACCCACCACGCTGGTGAAATTCGAATTGCAAGACTTTGAGGACGGCACGCTGCTCAAGGTTTCCGAGTCGGGGTTCGCGCACATTCCCGACGTACGCCAGAAGGAGGCGTATTACATGGATAGCCGTGGCTGGGAGGAGCAGTTGAGCAGACTCGAACAGTTTCTGGCCGAGAACGCCAAGGCCCGTGAGCGAGAAGGTGACTGACGGCCATGCGTTCAACCCGAATATTTACGGCTGCGAAGCGTGATGCCTTAGGGCCCCAAGGGTTTTCGGAAGGGGTGCTATGGCGAATGTCTTACACGCCGTAACAACTATGTCGTCTATTGCGGATTGGATCCGATGCGTATTCTGGCCCCATCCACTGAAGCACAAGGAGTGCTCAGGATCATGGATGATCGGCCATTTGCAAGGATTGCTCACGACAGGGAGTCGTAATGGTCTTGGAAGAACCCGCTTCGGCGGGTTTTTTTATGGGCGATAGAAAAGTCTGGCTGCGGGATGATTCGTCCCGCAGCCATTGTTTATTGCCGATTGAGCTTCGCCGCTGCGCGTTCGGTGATCTCCCTGCGCAGTTTCAACGAGGCCGCTGCGCGTTTTCGGGCTTCTTCCAGCACACCGGCTGGCGCAGCTTCCGGGCTCCCAGCTGCGAATGGCGGGGCCGGGGCATATTCCAGTTGCAATTGCACCAGCTCGGCGGTGTCCTGATCGAACAGCTCTGCCGCCAGGGTCAAGGCAAAATCGATGCCGGCGGTGATACCGCCACCGGTCAGCAGGTTGCCATCTCGCACCACCCGGTCCTTCACCGCAATCGCCCCCAGCGGCGTCAACAATTCGTGATAGGCCCAGTGCGTGGTGGCGCGTTTGCCTTTGAGTAAACCGGCCGCGCCGAGCACCAGTGCGCCCGTGCAGACCGACGTCACATAACGCGCATTTGCGGCCTGCGCCTTGATGAAGGCGAGCGTTTGCTCATCTTCCATCAGCGGACCGACGCCGCTGCCACCGGGGACACAGATAACATCCAGCGCCGGGCATTCGTCGAAGGTGACGGTCGGTTTCAGCAGCAGGCCGGTGCTGGCGGTGATGGGCATCAAGTCCTTCCAGATCAGATGCACTTTAACGTCCGGCAACGAGGCCAGCACGTCGTAAGGGCCGGTGAGGTCGAGTTGTTGCACCTGTGGAAACAACAGAAAACCGATCTGCAAAGTCATGGTGTTTTTCTCCTGAAGTGGCTGGACGACTTCACTGTAGGCGCCTAGGATTTGGCGCATACGCCAATCCCCCCACGAATTACGCCAAAATGCCGAAAACCATTCACGTACTCGCGTTCGCCAATGTGCAGTTGCTCGATGTCACCGGACCGTTGCAGGTGTTTGCCTCGGCCAACGACATCGCCCGTCAGCAAGGCTCGCCAGCACCGTATGCGCCGACGGTGATTGCCAGCGGCGGCGGGGCGGTGATGTCTTCGGCGGGGCTGGCATTGTTGGCCGAGCCGTTACCGGGAC
>NZ_RCNW01000524.1:0-1406 GCF_004307605.1 Pseudomonas sp. Sample_24 | reverse complement strand
CGCAGGATGGTGCCGGAGCCCATCAGCTGAACGTGGTGCGCCGCATCGCGAGTGTCTTCCTCGAGCAGGTACATGCCTTTCTTGATGCCTTCTTCGGCACCGGCCGGCATGGCTGGCTGCTGGTACGACTCGTTCATCACGGTGATGTAGTAGAAGACGTCCTGTTGCTCTTCGGTCATCTTCTTCATGCCGTCCTGGATGATCACCGCCAGCTCGTAGCCGTAGGTTGGATCGTAGGTGCGGCAGTTCGGGATGGTCGCGGCCAGCAGGTGGCTGTGACCGTCTTCGTGTTGCAGGCCTTCACCGTTCAGGGTGGTACGGCCGGCGGTGCCGCCGATCAGGAAGCCACGGGTACGGCTGTCGCCAGCGGCCCAGGCCAGGTCGCCGATACGCTGGAAGCCGAACATCGAATAGAAGATGTAGAACGGCAGCATCGGCTGGTTGTGGCTGGAGTACGAAGTACCGGCAGCGATGAAGGAGCTCATGGCGCCCGCTTCGTTGATGCCTTCTTCGAGGATCTGGCCCTTCTTGTCTTCCTTGTAGAACATCACCTGGTCTTTATCGACTGGCTCGTAGAGCTGGCCGACGGAGGAGTAGATGCCCAACTGACGGAACATGCCTTCCATACCGAAGGTACGGGCTTCGTCCGGGATGATAGGGACGATGCGCGGGCCGATTTCCTTGTCCTTGACCAGTTGCGCGAGGATCCGCACGAAGGCCATGGTGGTGGAAATTTCACGGTCGCCGGAACCGTCGAGGATAGCCTTGAGGGTATCCAGGTCCGGAGTCGGCACGCTGAAGCTCTGTGCGCGACGCTGTGGCACGAAGCCGCCCAGTGCAGTGCGGCGCTCGCTCAGGTAGCGGGCTTCGGCGCTGTTCGGCTCTGGCTTGAAGAACGGCAGGTTCTCCAGCTCTTCGTCCTTGACCGGAATGTCGAAGCGGTCGCGGAACAGCTTCAGGCTTTCGACATCGACCTTCTTGGTATTGTGCGCGGTGTTTTTCGCTTCGCCGGCACCGGTGCCATAACCCTTGATGGTCTTGGCCAGGATGACGGTTGGTTGTTCTTTGTGGTTGACCGCTTCGTGGTACGCCGCGTAGACCTTGTACGGGTCGTGGCCGCCACGGTTGAGTTTCCAGATTTCGTCGTCGGACAGGTCCTCAACCATCGCCTTGAGTTCTGGCGTGTTGAAGAAGTGTTCGCGCACGAACGCGCCGTCTTTGGCTTTGTAGTTCTGGTACTCGCCGTCGATGACTTCGTCCATGCGACGTTGCAGGATACCGTCGACGTCTTTGGCCAGCAGTGGGTCCCAGAAACGGCCCCAGATGACTTTGGTCACGTTCCACTGTGCACCGCGGAACACGCCTTCGAGTTCCTGGATGATCTTGCCGTTGCCGCGAACCGGGCC
>NZ_RCNW01000452.1:0-9355 GCF_004307605.1 Pseudomonas sp. Sample_24 | reverse complement strand
CCGAAGCGCCCGGCCCATTTTCGTTCGGCGACCAGGAGCGGGTGGCACGCATTCTGACATCAGCCGGCTTCACCGATGTCACTATCACGCCCTTCGATGCTTCCATCCCGTTCGGCGAGGGCGAGACGCGGGACGCGGCGATCGACGACGCGGTAAAGATGGCGTTCGAGGGCGGCCCGCTGTCGCTTGTGCTCGCTGATCAACCTGACGACATCCGCGCCCGTGCCTCGACCGCGGTTCGTGCCGCCTTCGCGGGCTTCCCCGGGAAACGGTCTGTGATGATCAACGGCGCGGCGTGGATCGTCATGGCACTCAATCCTGCAGTTAACAGGGATTAAACCGAAAGAAGCCCCGCTCGGTGGATCGAGGCGTCTTTTGCCGATCTGTTTCGTCGACCGGTTGACTCCACAGCCATATGCGGTCATTCGCTACAACACCCATTGTCGGCTAAACATCTCGGATCTATATGGACGCCTTCAACTGGGTCGAAATCCCCAATACACTGGGCACGGTCATGCACGCCGATGGCGAATACCTGGGTTCAAAACCCTACTGCGTCAGTGGCCAGTACATTCAACGCATGTACGACTAAGCTGAATGTCAGCGAAGACCGCTCAAGCGCTTTTCAAGGGAAATTCCAAATGAAAGCTCGTACCCGCTTCAGTGCTTTCAACGGCTACACAACCGCCATGCAGTTGCATGATTGAGCGAACAATGGCCAACCCCAGTCCCCCGGAATCGTCGGGCTGATTACGTGACGGGTCGCATCGATAAAAGCGCTCAAACAATCGTGGAAGATGCTCTGCGGCAATCGGCTCCCCTTGGTTATTCACCGTGATTTTTAGCTTGTGCTCAGAAACTCTGCTGCTGATCGTCACTGCAGACGCAGGATTTGCGTAGCGCAACGCATTGGCCAGCAAGTTAGCCAATGCTCGACGGATCAAGTCTGGATCACCCAGCAACTGATCCCGGGCCAGGTTTAGCAGCTGCACATCTCGCTCTTGGGCCACGCCTTCGAAATACTCACATAGCTGCTCAACCAGATCGTGCAGGTTGATGTGCTCAAATTTAACGCCAGCGTTTGGCTGCTCGGTGCGAGCGAGAAACAGCATGCTGTCGATCATTCGCGCCAGCCTTTCATACTCTTCCTGATTGGAAACCAGCAGATTCTGATAGTCCTCGATAGAGCGACTGCGCCTCAGGGCTTGCTGGGTATGTCCCATCAGGTTGCCAAGCGGGGTTCGCATCTCGTGGGCCAGGTCTTCCGAGAAACGTGAAAGCTGGGCGAATCCATCCTCAAGGCGGGCAAGCATTTGGTTGAGGGCATTACAGAGCACTTTGAGTTCATTCAATTCATTGAACTCATCCAGCCGCAGATGCAAATGCTGCACGTCAATTCCGGCGGCGCGTTTTTCCAGCAGGCGCACGGGGTGCAAGCCTCGTTGACTCACCCACCAGCCGAATGCAAAAGCCAACAGCGCACCGACGGACATGGCCAGCCAGAGCTTGAGTCGATAAGCACCCAGCATCTGGTCGCGCTCACTCAACAACTTGCCAGCGATCAGGGTCAAGCCGCGATCACCCTGCATGACATCCCGCCAGGCAAGCCGCACTGATTCAGGCGCGTGACCGTCACCGAGGCGAGCCTGGGGTGCAGCCGGCAGCGTTGGCAAGGTCATACGCACTGGGTTGATTTCGATCAACACCTTGCCGGTGTCATCGACGATCCATAGCAGATTGTCGTTATTGCCCAACATGTTTTCGTAGAGCTTGGGCCGCCCTCGCAGTTGCTCGATGCTGTCGCTATCGCTGATCAATGCTTGCATGCGCTCCAGCCGCCCCAGCAGGGCCTGGTCATCGCGCCAGGCAATTTCTCGCTGTAACGATTGATAAAGATAAAAACCAAGGGAGCCCAGCAATAGCCCGCTGACCAGTGCGAACATGATCGCCAGACGCAGGCTCAGGGTGCGCGGATACAGATTCAGGATTGCACCTCGAGCATATAACCGATACCACGCACTGTGTGGATCAACTTCAGCGCGTAAGGATCGTCAACCTTGGCTCGCAGTCGACGGATGGCGACATCGACCACATTGGTGTCGCTGTCAAAGTTCATCTGCCAGATCTGGGAGGCAATCAGCGAGCGCGACAGGACTTCCCCTTCACGACTGAGCAGCAGATGCAGCAGGGCGAATTCCTTATTGGTGAGGGTGAGGCGCTCTCCGTTGCGCATGACCTTGCGGCGCAACAAGTCCAGGCTCAGGTCGCCAGCCACAAAATGCTCGACTTCGCGAGGCGGACCACGGCGTAGCAAAGTGCGTACGCGGGCCAACAACTCGGCATAGGAAAAAGGTTTCACCAGATAATCATCGGCCCCCAACTCCAGCCCTTTGACCCGATCATCAACCGAGTCGCGCGCGGTGAGGAACAGCACTGGAGTCTGCCATTTGCGCCGGATGATTTGCAGTAATTGCCAGCCATCCAGCCCTGGCAGCATGACATCCAGAATGATCAGGTCGAACTCACTCTCCTGCGCCAAATGCTGGCCGTCCAGCCCGTCAAGAGCGATCTCTACCGCATAGCCTGATTCAGTCAGGGCTTTGCGCAGGTAATCCGCCATTTTCGTTTCATCTTCAACCACCAGGATACGCATTTTTTCCTCCAAAACTGGAGCACAGGCTAGCCCGCTTCGCTGAATTCTCACATTACATATTGGTAATCCGCAGGCAATCATTCTGACGGGGTGCACTGGTCATGATGTCTGGCAATGAATCAAACAGACTCAGCCAAGGAAACCGCATGCCTACAAGCCTATCGACTTCATTGCTGCTCACACTCGCAATGAGCTCTGCGTTCGCCGTTGCAGCCCCGGATCAGGTTGCGCAGCGCAAGGACGTGTCACTTGCAATGGCCAACGATTTGCTTAATGCCGCGCTGACGGCTTGCCACGCCGAGGGGCGCACAGCCGTTGCCGCCGTTGTTGACCGTGGCGGCAATCTGGTTGCCGTGCAACGCGATGACAATGTTGGCCCGCACAACACGTCAGCCGCGCAACGCAAAGCCTATACCGCGCTGTCGACCAAGACACCGACGCGGTTGTTAACCGAACGCGCTCGCGCTAATCCAGATGCACAAAACCTCAACACCCTTGATGAGCTGTTGCTGCTCGGCGGAGGCGTGCCATTGCAATTCGATGGTGAGGTCATCGGCGCCATCGGAGTGGCCGGTGCGGGTGGCGCTGCAAACGATGAAGGTTGTGCAGTGGTCGCTATCAACAAAGTTTTACCTGCCGTTAAAAACTAAGGACATCACCATGACTGTATTGAAAAGTTTGTTCGTTGGCGCTGTATTGAGTGCCCTTTCAACCCTGGCGGCAGCGGCAGCCAATCCATTGAGCGTGCATGTACTCAACTTGCAGGATGGCCTGCCCTCCCCTGGAGTGAATGTCACTTTGGAAAAACAGGATGGAAAAACCTGGGACCTGCTCAACAGCGCGGCAACCAATGAGCAAGGCCGCATCACCGGGCTGTATCCGCAAGGTCGGGGTCTGGAGAAAGGAACTTACCGTGTCACCTTCAAGACCGGTGAGTGGTTCAAGGCACATAAGACGTCCAGTTTCTTTCCGGAAGTACCCGTCATTTTCGAGGTGGACGGCACCGTCCCGCACTACCACATCCCATTGCTGCTCAGCCCCTATGGCTTCTCCACCTACCGTGGGAATTGATGAATAAGCGATACTCAAGCGATTTCATTGCGCACCGATACATCACAACGCCGCCCCAAGGGGCGGCGTTGCCGTTTTGTCTTTGGCATTGAAACCTGTGCGATGACCGAGTGCACAACTTGGGGCAACTGGCAGGGAAATATCCCTGATTGTCTGGATTTTTTACCAACCCATTGATTTGCCGTAGCCTTCGATACTATCCATACTGAAAAACCATGCCCTTATACGGCCGTTGACTGTTCCCCCATGCGCAAACTTCTGTACCTGACTTTATCCATGGCGCTGGTCGCCGCCCTCACAACCTACGCCATGTGGGCCGCCGATCGCCCGATGGGCCATTACCTCTCGGACCTGCGCATCGATCTCGCTGTCGATCAGGGCCAGCCCGCTGATCGGGGCAACTTGCTGGGTATCCAGCCCGAGCTGTTTCCAACCGACTATCAAAGCCCTGAACGCTTGCACCGCAAGCTCGCCGCTTACCTGCAAAAGGCTCGGGATCAAGGTTTGTTGAATGCGAAAACCATTGTCGTGCTGCCGGAGCATATCGGCACGTGGCTGATGGTCAGCGGCGAAAAGGATGAGTTGTACCAGGCCACCACACTCAAGGAGGCCATGAACTGGCTGGCCGTGAGCAATCCGTTGAAGTTCGTCCGGGCACTGATCGGCGCCGAGGGTAGCAGCCGTCTGGACGATGCTCACTTGCGGATGAAAGCCAAAGGGATGGCCAAGGACTATCAGGCGCTGTTCGGCGGGCTGGCGAAAGAATTCGACGTGACACTGGTGGCTGGCTCCATCGTGTTGCCCGAGCCCAGCGTCATCGACGGCACACTGAAAATCGGTCGCGGCGCGCTGTATAACAGCAGTGTGGTATTCAGCCGCGAGGGTTTGCCCATCGGTCAGCCGCAGCGACAGATGCATCCGGTGTTTGAACAGCGGGATGCGATCAAGGCCAATGGCGAACATGCGCTCAATGTCGTCGACACCCCGGCCGGGCGTCTGGGCGTGCTGATCGGCAGCGACAGCTGGTACCCGGACAACTACCGCAAGCTCGACGCTGAACGGGCACAACTCGTCGCGGTCCCGGCGTTCGTTGTCGGCCGGGGCACCTGGGATCAACCATGGCGCGGCTACAAAGGTTCATCGACACCCGGCTCTGTCAGCCTCAAGCCCGGGGAGCTCAGCGAAGGCCAAGCGTGGCACCATTTGACCCTGACCACTCAAGCGCCCTCCAGCCAGGCTATCGCCGGCATGAGCGTGTTCTTGCGCGGCCAGTTCTGGGATCAGCCCAGCGCCGGGCAAAGTTTTCTCAGCCGCAACGGTCAACACTTTGCCGATGACAATGCCCGCGGCGCGCGTTTGCTGAACCTGTGGTTGTAAGCCATGAAACCATTGCCGATGCGTCTCGGCGATTTATCGGTGGGCTTCGTTCATAGCCTGGCGGACGCCGTGCGCAGCTTCGATGCGGACCCCCAGCCCCTGCTCGAGCAATACGGCCTGGACACGGCCCGCCTCAGCGAAGCGGGTGCGCGCCTTTCGATTCCGCGCTACATGCGTCTGGGACATGGTGCGATTCAGCTGACCGGCAACCCGGCGCTCGGCTTGCGCATGGGCCAACTCAGCCGCCTCAGCCAAGCGGGCCTGGCGGGCATCACGGCAGCCCAGGCACCCACGGTACGCGAGGCGGCGCGCTGCCTGATTCGCTTCGAAGCCTTGTATGGGTCCAACTATCGCGGCCATTCAAGCTTTCACGAAGACCCGCAGGGAGCCTGGCTGCGCTTTTACTCCATCAGCCCTTACAACAGCTACAACCGTTTCGTAGTGGATTCTATCCTCGCGGGCTGGTTGCAGCAGTTGTCCAGTGTGAGCCCTGCCCCACTGAGCGCCGAACGCATCGACATCGAATTCGAAGCACCCGACTACAGCGCCGCCTACGACGCGCTGGGCGACTGCACAATTCAATTTGGTGCCGAACACAATCAATTGCGCCTGAGCCTGGCCAGCCTCGCCCAACGCAATCCAGAGCACTGCCCGAGCACTTGGCGCCTCTTGCTGAGCTTGTGTGAACGGGAACTGGAGCAGCTGACACGCACCCGCAGCCTGCGTGAACGCATCACTCAGTTACTGGGGCCATTGCTCAATGGTGGCCGGGAACCCGACCTGGAAGAAGTGGCGGCACGCCTGAAGCTGCCCACCTGGACCTTGCGCCGCAAACTCGCCGAAGAAGGCACGCAATTTCGTGCAATCCTCAACGATACCCGTCGCGACCTGGCCATGACTTACATTCGCGATACCGAATTGGCGTTCGGCGAAATCGCCTACCTGCTGGGCTTTGCCTCAGCCGAAGCGTTTCAACGCGCGTTCAAACGCTGGACCAGCCAGACTCCCGGCGAGTTTCGCCGCAGCCACAGACAATCTGCTTAAAGCAGCAAGCCTTGACGGCTTAAAGCTCGGTAGCGTCTTCGGCAGGTTCCAGTGGGTCCAGTTCAAACGCCTGATACTCGAGCAGCTCTTCTTGATAATCGTCCATTTTCGAATCCCCCACAGCTTGTTGAAATTGCGTCTGACCCAGTGATCAGCGAATCCGAGGGTAAGGTGCCCGTGTGAAAGAAAAATGACGCGGGCACAACTCTGCGTCGCCTCTGAATAAAACGTAGCAGGGCATCAGGAATTTATCAGCGGCTTTTTTAATTCAGGCCGCCGAACGGCGGCCTGGCTTGATCTGTATCAATGTTTGCAAATGTTACTGGCCAGTAACCGGCATCGCCTGAATCGGCTCACTTGGCGCAGGCAAATCGCTGGGGTTGGCAGGCGGCGTGATGGTTTGCGCCTCAGGGGCGGGTTCCGAAGCCGGGGCGGTGGTGATCGGTGCGGCCTCAGGCGGCGGTGCTACCGGTTCAGAAGCGGCTGGCGCCACTTCAGCGGCCTTGGGTGCCTCGGCCGCGGGTGCAGGCGCTGCGGCGGCTTCCGGGGCCAATGATGCCGGTACAGCCTTGGGCTCAGGAACGCCCAGATCGGTTTTCGGTTTCTCGGTAATGTGCGCCGCTTCCTTTACTTCCTTGGGCAGGAACAGCTCGACCAAGGCAAAGAAACGCTCGTAGAACTTGGCGGAAGTCACGGTTTCGCTCGCGACCTTGACCATCGAGTCGTCCGACGAACCGATCGGCATCGACACCGACCCCAGCACGCCGACACCAAGACTGGCGGAGTTGTTGGTTTTCTTCAGTGCGTACTGGTCTTGCAAGGCGTTGGCGAACACCGTGGCGTGATGCCCGGCGCTACCATCTTCGGCACAGACCACACTGAAACTGATTTCCATGTGGGTCTCGCCGGTCTGCTGGAAGCTCTTGTGCCCGCTGACCAATTTCGGATCGCTGCTGGTGATGATGTAACCCTGGCTGAGCAAAGCCCGACGAGCGGCTTCACAAGACGCAGAATCGGTCACCGGATAGTTGCGGGAAAATGTTCCGGAGTCGTCGAAATTCTCATGCTCATAGATGGCGGTCTTCTTCGACGAACAACCGGCAGCAGTGGCCAGCAGCAACGCCAGCCCGACAACCCGCATGGGAAATGATTTAAACATTGAACATCCTGAGAAAAACGGTTCGGGGCGTATTGTGCAACAGATCGATGCTTAGCGGCGCAACGATTGTGTCTTAAAACAGTTACAGGTGTGTTGACTCCGATATTTGGCAAACGTCCCGCGCGTTCGTCGTTGCAGATGTAACAAAAAACCCCGACCTTTCGGGGCCGGGGTTTTTGTGAGACTCAACTCAAACCTGGATCAAAAACGCTTGATCTCGGCCTGGCTTTCCAGCTGCTTGCGATAAGCCGCGAAGTCTTGCTGGCCTACACGCGACGCGAGGAAGCGACGGTATTGAGCCTTCTCTTCTTCGGTAGGTGCTGCTGCTTCATTCACGCCATTGAGGCGTACGATCACCAGGCTGCCATCAGGCAGGGTCACGCTGCTGAACGTCGGCTTGTCCTTGCTGGCAGGCTTGGGCATGCGGAACAGCGCTTGCAACACAGCAGGGTCTACCCCTTCCTGAGCGCGGGTCGCCGCTTCAGTCACTTTCCAGGTCTGACCATCGATCGCCTTGTCCAGCGCAGTCTTGCCATCGCGCAGACTGACAATCAACTCGTCAGCCTTGGTCTTGGCAGCAGCACTGGCGTGTTCTTTGGTCAATTGCACTCGAATGGCAGCTGACACTTTTTCCAGCGGCAGTTGCGCAGGCTTGAGGTGTTCCTTGGCACGCAGCACGATTACGGTTTCCGGATCGAGCTCGATGGCGGTGCTGTTCGCACCCTCATCCAACACTTCGGGGCTGAACGCAGCCGTGACTACGGCACGGTTGGCCGCAATGCCTTCACCACCTTCACGGCCGAACGGCGCGGAGGTGTGAACGGTCAACTTCAAGTCCTGCGCTGGCTGGGCCAGATCGGAAGCCTCGAACGAAGCGTCTTCCAGTTGCTTGGTCGCCTCGACGAAACGCTGCTCAACCTGCGCGGCCTTCAGCTCACGGGTCAGCTTGTCTTTCAGGCTGGCGAGCGTCGGCACTTCAGGCGCTTCCACACCCAGCAGCTTGATCAGGTGAAAGCCGAAGTCGGTACGAACCGGCTCGGAAACCTGGTCCTTGTTCAACGAGTACAACGCTTTTTCGAATACAGGATCGTAAACGCCAGGACCGGCATAACCCAGATCACCGCCGTTGTTCGCCGAACCAGGATCCTGCGAGAACTCCTTGGCCAGCGCTTCGAACTTCTCACCCTTGTTCAGGCGTGCCTGGATCTCGTCAATCCTGGTTTTGGCCTGAGCTTCGGTAGTCTTGTCGTTCACTTCGATCAGAATGTGCGCAGCCCGGCGTTGCTCGGACAGGTTCGCGATTTCTTTCTGATACGCCGCTTGCAGGTCTTCGTCCTTGACGCTGACCTGATCAAAGAAAGAAGCCTTCTTCAACTCCAGGTAATCGATGATCACCTGATCCGGCGTCATGAATTCCTTGGCGTGTTCGTCGTAATACGCTTTGACTTCGTCGTCAGTCAGCTTCACCGCTGCCGGGTCGGCCTTGATGTTCAGGGAAGCGAAATCGCGGGTCTGTTTTTCCAGACGGGCGAAGGCCATTACCTGTGCATCCGTGACGAAACCACTGCCCGCCACACCGGCGCGCAACTGACCGATCAGCATTTCCTGAGCCAGCATCTGGCGGAATTGCATACGGCTGTAGCCCAGTTGGCGAATGACCTGATCGAAGCGCTCTGGACTGAACTTGCCATCCACCTGGAATTCAGGGGTTTGCAGGATGACCTGATCCAGGGCCGCTTCGGAGAAAGCGAACTTGGAGCTTTCTGCGCCTTGCAGCAGCAGTTTGCGATCGATCAAGCCTTTGAGAGCCGATTCGCGCAGCATTTTTTCGTCGAGCAAGGAAGCGTCGAAATCCTTGCCCAGCTGTTGCATGAGTTGACGGCGTTGCATATCGACCGCCTGACTCAGCTCGTTCTGGCTGATTTCTTCGCCGTTGACCTTCGCCGCTTCATTCTTGTTGGTCGTGGCCTGAAAAATGGCGTCGAAACCGGTCAAAGCCATCAGTGCAACGATGACCCCGATAATGGTCTTGGCAATCCAGCCTTGTGAAT
>NZ_RCNW01000142.1:0-1411 GCF_004307605.1 Pseudomonas sp. Sample_24 | reverse complement strand
TTGTTTATCGGTCTTCTCGGCAGCGCCTACCTGCATTTGCTGGTAATCGGCGTCACCGACTGGAGCATCTGGGTAGCGTTCGCGTTGTCCCTGGTGTGGCTGTTGGCTGTGATGCGTTGGGGCTAGTCGAATCGCTCGGCAATGTTGCTCCGAAACTTAAACAGGAGGTCTCTATGTTCGACAAAAACAATAAGCTGCGACATAGCATTTCATTGGCAGCCATGCTGGCACTCAGCGGTTTGAGCGCTTCGGCCTGGGCCGATGCCTACGAAGATGCCGCAAAGAAATGGATCGGCAGTGAATTCAAGCCGTCCACCCTGACGGCCGATCAACAACTCGAAGAACTGAAGTGGTTCATCAAGGCCGCGGAGCCGTTTCGCGGGATGAGCATCAAAGTGGTATCGGAAACCATCGCCACTCACGAGTATGAGTCCAAGGTGCTGGCCAAGGCTTTCAGTGAGATCACCGGGATCAAGCTGACCCACGACTTGCTGCAGGAAGGCGACGTGGTGGAAAAGCTGCAGACCCAGATGCAGTCGGACAAGAACATCTATGACGGCTGGGTCAACGACTCGGACTTGATCGGTACGCACTTCCGCTACGGCAAGACTGAATCGATCACCGACCTGATGGCCAACGAAGGCAAGAACTTCACTTCGCCGACCCTGGATATCAAGGACTTCATCGGCATCTCCTTCACTACCGCACCGGACGGCAAAATCTACCAATTGCCTGACCAGCAATTCGCCAACCTGTACTGGTTCCGCGCCGACTGGTTCGAACGTGCGGACCTCAAAGCCAAGTTCAAGGAAAAGTACGGCTACGAATTGGGCGTGCCGGTGAACTGGTCAGCCTATGAAGACATCGCCAAGTTCTTCACTGAAGACGTCAAGGAAATCGACGGCAAACGCGTCTACGGGCACATGGACTACGGCAAGAAAGACCCTTCCCTGGGCTGGCGCTTCACCGATGCCTGGTTCTCCATGGCCGGTGGCGGCGACAAGGGTATTCCGAACGGATTGCCGGTGGACGAGTGGGGTATCCGCGTCGAGAATTGCCATCCGGTCGGTTCCAGCGTGACTCGTGGCGGCGACACCAACGGCCCGGCGGCGGTGTTCGCGACCACCAAATACGTGGACTGGATGAAGAAGTACGCGCCACCGGAAGCGGCGGGCATGACCTTCTCCGAGTCCGGGCCGGTGCCATCCCAAGGCAACATCGCCCAGCAGATTTTCTGGTACACCGCATTTACCGCCGACATGACCAAACCGGGTCTGGCGGTGATGAACGCCGATGGCACGCCGAAATGGCGCATGGCGCCGTCGCCACGCGGACCGTACTGGGAAGAGGGCATGAAGCTGGGCTATCAGGACGTGGGTTCGTGGACGTTCATGAAATCCACGCCTGAGAA
>NZ_RCNW01000100.1:0-55868 GCF_004307605.1 Pseudomonas sp. Sample_24 | reverse complement strand
GCCGCGTAATCCAGCTCTCGATCAAGTCGAAAGACGATGCTGAAGAGAAAGAAGCAATCCAGAGCTTGAAAGACAAGCCTGCTGCTGACATCGCTGCTGGTCCTACCACTCTGGGCGACCTGTTGCGTGCACAAATGGAAAAACAGAACTAAGTTCTGACTTTCTGTAAAAAGGGCGACTTCGGTCGCCCTTTTTTTTCGCCTGCAATTTGTAGCTTCCCCCCGTAGGTGCTGCCGAAGGCTGCGAACTGTCCGGGTCGTCCACACGATCAGCAAACCCACGAAACCAACACCTCCGTTCAGCTGTCTCTTTCTTTAACAGGATCAACCGCTTATTTGCAGCTAGTCTTACGCTCAAGCGAACCAAGCCAGGGCAGCATGCCTGGCATAAGGAAGTGAATGAACAAGCTCATCGTCGCAATAGCTTTACTGACACTGGCGGGCTGTACCACTAATGCCAAGACCCATGCGGTACGAGGTGTCAGCGGCATTGAGGTTGATTGTTCGGGATTGGGCTCAGGCTGGGAGAAGTGCCAAAAGCGCGCAGCCAAGGAGTGCAAGGGCGCCGGCTATAAAGTCGTCACCCGGTCAGACGATGCAAAGGAAGAGGATGAATTCCCATTCGGCTTCAATCCGGCAGGCTACCTGACACGAACCATGCTGGTCATCTGCAGGTAACGTCGCCAATCAGGATCGGCGTAGTGACACTCAGAACCGCCACCTTCTTGTGCTGGAAGATATGTCAAAACTCGGGCTGTTCAAATTGATGCGGGCGTGCTAAAACCTCTGGAGCGATTTTCCTAGCTGCTTGAAAAAGAAGGGAAAAATATGACGAAGTCGGAGTTGATCGAACGAATTGTCACCCATCAAGGGCTGCTCTCATCCAAGGATGTCGAGCTGGCCATCAAGACCATGCTCGAACAAATGTCCCAATGCCTGGCCACCGGTGATCGGATCGAGATCCGCGGGTTCGGCAGCTTCTCCTTGCACTACCGCGCGCCGCGGGTAGGGCGCAATCCGAAGACTGGTCAGTCGGTTAGCCTGGATGGCAAGTTTGTTCCGCATTTCAAGCCGGGGAAGGAGCTGCGAGATCGCGTGAATGAGGAAGAGGAAGAAGGCCTTTGACAGTCTCTGTGATTCAAGGAGCTGCTGATGCGTAACCTCAAGCGTATATTGCTCGCGGTGTTCATTCTGCTGTTGGTGTTGGCGATCCTGGCGTTTGTCCTCGAGAATCAGCAATCGGTTTCCCTGCTATTCCTTGGCTGGGCGGGGCCGCAGTTACCCGTTTCGTTGGTCATAGTGTTGGCGCTGCTGATCGGCATGGTGATTGGGCCGGTCATTAGCTGGATTTTGGGTCGTGTCTCCAGAGCGTCGCGCAGACGGCTCGTTTGATTGCGGCACTGCAAGTGACAATTAAACGTCAATTACTGCTTGTCCATATCCAATAGTAAAACCGTCATTAAGCTGTAAAATGTTGCGCTTCTCCGATAGTGGCATATTCCCATAACAGTTAAGGCTTTTTCGTCAGAGGTCTCGGCTGGTTTGATGGGTATTGCATTCATGGATCAGGCAGTGCGCGACTTGACGGCTGTCTGCAACTCAAGGGTATGGTTTCGCGTGAAAATTCTTGTTACCGGTGGCGCCGGGTTTATTGGCTCGGCGGTCATTCGTCATATCATTTCCAGCACCAATGACTCTGTCGTTAACGTCGATAAGCTGACTTATGCTGGCAACCTTGAGTCACTGTCTCAAGTTGGTCAGAGCCCGCGTTACGCCTTTGAGCATGTCGACATCTGCGATCGGGATCAGATTAATCGAATCCTGCACGAGCATCAGCCGGACGCGATCATGCATCTGGCTGCTGAGTCGCATGTTGATCGCTCGATCTCTGGCCCATCTGAATTCATCCAGACCAATATTATCGGTACTTATACGTTGCTCGAAGCGGCGCGCCGTTATTGGACTGGGTTGGATGATGTACGCAAGGCCAACTTTCGCTTTCACCATATTTCGACAGATGAAGTCTATGGTGACCTTGATGGCCCAGAAGATCTCTTTACCGAAAACACCCCCTATCAGCCGAGTTCGCCATATTCAGCCAGCAAGGCTAGTTCCGACCATCTGGTTCGTGCCTGGAGCCGTACCTACGGCCTACCCGTACTGGTAACGAATTGCTCGAACAACTATGGCCCTTGCCACTTTCCCGAGAAACTGATCCCGTTGATCATTCTCAATGCGCTAGAGGGCAAACCATTGCCGGTCTACGGTAAGGGCAACCAGGTTCGCGACTGGCTCTACGTTGAAGATCACGCCCGCGCCCTTTACAAAGTGGTAACCGACGGCGTAGTGGGCGAGACATACAACATTGGCGGCCATAACGAAAAGCAAAACATAGAAGTGGTGCGTACTCTCTGTGCGCTGCTCGACGAGCTTCGTCCGGACTCGGCACATCGGCCACATGCCAACCTTATCACCTACGTTCAGGATCGCCCTGGGCACGACCAGCGCTACGCGATCGACGCCAGTAAAATCCAGCGTGAGCTTGGCTGGGTGCCGGAGGAAACCTTCGAGACCGGAATTCGCAAAACCGTCGAATGGTATTTAGAAAATGCTGAGTGGGTTGAGCATGTGAAAAGTGGTAGCTACCAACAATGGATCGATCAGAACTACGCAGGTCGCTCAAACAACGCATGAAAATCCTGCTACTTGGAAAGAACGGTCAGTTGGGGTGGGAGCTGCAACGCTCGCTGCCTCCGCTTGGTGAATTGATTGCCGTGGATCGGCGCGTCACCGATGGTCTTCCCTCGCTGTAAGTGGCAAGGTGTCTTTTGCATGGTTACGCCAGCTATGCGATCGGTTTCGCTCAGGCAAGCGGCGGCAGCTCGCCGTAAAAACGATTAGTCCAGTAGAATCGGCTACCTATCCTGCGCCCGCTCGTCGTCCTCTGAATTTGCGTTTGAATACTAGAAGCTGCGCGAGAATTTTTCTCTACACTTGCCGGATTGGCAAAATGGTGTAAATCGAATGCTTAGGGAAGTTCTTAATAAATGAGCACGATCAATCGTAAAGGCATCATCCTCGCTGGTGGTTCGGGCACGCGTTTGCACCCGCTGACTCTTGGTGTGTCTAAGCAAATGTTGCCTATCTACGACAAACCAATGATTTTCTATCCTCTGTCTGTGCTGATGCTCGCCGGCATCCGGGAAATCTTGATTATCTCCACGCCGGAAGACATACCGAATTTCCGCAAGTTGCTGGGCGATGGCAGCCTTTACGGTATCAAGCTCAGCTATGCCGAACAACCAAGCCCAGATGGCTTGGCGCAAGCTTTCATCATCGGTGAAGAATTCATTGGTGATGACCCGTGCTGCTTGATTCTAGGAGATAACATCTTCTACGGCCAAATTACCGAGCACCTTCGCTCGGCTGGTGATCAGGTACATGGGGCGACCATTTTTGGCTATCACGTCTCAGATCCGGAACGCTTTGGTGTCGTGGAGTTTGATGCAACAGGTCAAGTCTTGAGTATTGAAGAGAAGCCGCAGCACCCCAAGTCCAACTATGCAGTGACTGGCTTGTACTTCTATGACAATCAGGTTGTCGAGATCGCGAAGAACATCAAACCTTCGGCGCGAGGCGAGCTGGAAATTACTGATATCAATCGCGTCTACCTCGAGCAAAAGTCGCTCAAGGTCGAGATGCTCCGGCGCGGGTTTGCTTGGTTGGATACAGGAACCCACGATTCTTTGCTTGAGGCGAGCCACTTCGTACACACAATCGAGAAGCGCCAAGGACTGAAAGTCGCGTGTCTTGAAGAAATTGCCTACAACAAAGGATGGATTTCAGCCGCCGAGTTGCTGGCCCAGGCTGAGCGTCTTGGCAAGACTGGTTACGGTCAGTATCTGGAAAAGCTTCTGGAATCCCATCCGCGCTGATATTTCATCGGTGTTGAGGGTTGATGTTATTTTGATGGCAGATAACAACGCCATTTATTTGTTTTCAAATGATTTTTTCGTCTCCGGTCGGCCCGTGAGTTATTAATCGTCAGTACTAGCTGTAGAATGGTCGACAGAATTGTTAGGCCTGTTGGATACACAGCTGATTCTCAATTGAGTTGCTTGAAACGGTGTGAATATCCGAGAGCCGGTGCCAGGGAGGTTCGTGCAGGCGAAGTGCATCAGGAGGCCCGACAGGATTGTATCAACGTTGAGCAGCCCCAACTGCAATCGCTTCAAGCAATAGCTTGCATTGATTACGATGCAGGAATGACTGGAAACATAACTGAGCCCCGCTTGCTGGTCGCATCTGCCAGAGGAGGGGATTAAGGACCTAGAGCATGGAACTGATTCCCGTAATTTTGTCTGGTGGAGTGGGTAGCCGTTTGTGGCCTGTTTCTCGAGAGGCTCACCCCAAGCCGTTCATGGACTTGCCAGATGGCCAGAATCTCATTCAGAAAACTTTTCTGCGCGCATCGCGCCTGGAAAGCGTGGTAGAGATTCTCACGGTGACCAACCGGGAGCTCTTGTTCAAAACCGAAGACGAATACGGCGCAGTCAATAAAGCCAAGCTTGCGCAAGGTTTCATTCTGGAACCATTCGGCCGCAATACAGCAGCCGCCGTTGCTGCTGCCGCGCTACAACTGGAAGCCTCCCACGGCCCTGATGCCCAGATGCTGGTATTGGCTGCAGATCATCTGATCAAAGATGAAAAAGCTTTTGCTGCTGCCGTGACTAACGCCATGGCGCTCGCCGCCGAAGGATGGCTGGTCACATTCGGCATTCAGCCGACGTATCCCGAAACCGGATTCGGCTACATAGAGGCGCAGAAAGCTGCACCCTTGAAGGGCGGATTGAAGGTAGCCCGCTTCGTCGAAAAGCCTGATCTGGATACAGCCCAAGCCTATGTCAGCGCAGGTAATTATTACTGGAATTCCGGTATGTTCTGTTTTCGGGTCGGCACAGTTCTCGAAGAACTCCGCGAGCATGCACCGGACGTCGTGGCCGCTGTCATCAAGACCATCGAGCAATCGCGTCTTACGTCGTCTTCCAAGTATCGCTGCCTCGCGCTCAACGCTGAAGCATTCGCCGAAGTGCCGGATATTTCCATCGACTACGCGCTGATGGAGCGTTCGTCCAAGGTCGCGACCATTCCATGCGATATCGGTTGGAGTGACATAGGCTCGTGGAATGCCGTCAGTGAGTTGACTGAACCTGATGAGAATGGCAACCGTTTTGAGGGGGAAGTGCTGTCTCACGGGTCGCGCAACAACTATGTGAACAGTGAAGGCCGCCTGACGGCACTGGTGGGTGTTGAAGATCTGCTAGTGATTGATACACCTGACGCAGTGATGATTGCCCACAAAGATCACGCTCAAGACGTAAAACACATAGTCAATCAGCTCAAAGCTTGCAGTCATACGGTTCACCTGCTGCACCGCACCGTGCATCGCCCGTGGGGTACTTACACAACGCTTGAAAACGGCGATCGTTTCAAAATCAAGCGCATTGTGGTGAAGCCGAAGGCGTCGCTGTCCCTGCAAATGCATCATCACCGAAGCGAACACTGGATCGTCGTCAGTGGCATGGCTGTGGTCATCAACGACAAGCAGGAGCTGATGTTGAACACCAATGAGTCGACATTTATCCGTGCGGGCCACCAGCATCGATTGATGAACCCGGGGGTCATAGACCTGGTGCTGATTGAAGTGCAAAGTGGTGATTATCTCGGCGAGGACGATATCGTGCGCTTCGATGATAACTACGGTCGCGCCGACAAGTAACAGGGCCTTGCTCAAGCCAGGTCGGTGAGGTACTCGCCGACCGGGCTTTTTTGCTTTTTATCTAGGCTGATACTTCCGTCTGTCGCAGACGTGTGACTCGCGGTGCGGCATCACTTCATATACCTCAGTAAGAGAGCGGTATGAACACCCCTATCAAAACCCAATGTTTCAAAGCCTATGACATTCGTGGCCAGGTTCCGTCCGATCTCAATGAAGAAGTTGCCTACCGGATTGGTCGAGCCTTGGTTGCCGAATTGCAGGCCAGGAATGTTGTGCTGGGCCGGGATATGCGCCTCGAAAGCCCAATGCTGGCAGAGGCGATGACTCGTGGGTTGCTTGAGGCAGGCGCGAATGTCATCGATATAGGGTTGTGCGGCACCGAGGAAGTCTACTTTGCCACCAGTGCGTTTGGAGCTGACGGCGGCGTGATGATCACTGCAAGCCACAATCCCAAGGGCTACAACGGGATGAAGCTGGTAAAGGCGCAATCTCGGCCGATCAGTGGTGATACCGGTCTCCATGCCATACGCGACCGTGTGGAAGCAGGGGATCTGGGAGCGTTGGCGACAACTCCCGGCAAGATTCAATACGAATTGGATAAGTCTCGCTACATCGAGCATCTGCTTTCTTACGTCAATGTCGACAATCTGAAGCCATTGAAAATACTGGCCGACCCGGGCAATGGCGCAGCTGGGCCGGTATTGCAACAATTGGTTTCGAGGCTGCCTTTCGAATGGGTGATGATCAATGCTGAACCCGATGGCAATTTTCCGAACGGTGTACCTAACCCGTTGCTGCCGGAAAATCGTGACCTGACACGGCTATCCTTGCTGGAAAACGGCTGCGATCTGGGGTTGGCTTGGGATGGCGATTTCGACCGTTGCTTCTTTTTTGACCAGAATGGTCGATTCATCGAAGGTTATTACCTGGTAGGGCTGCTGGCAGAAATGCTGCTGAAAAAGAACCCGGGGTCGAAGATCATTCATGACCCGCGGCTGACATGGAACACCATCGATCAGGTTCGATTGGCGGGCGGTGTTTCAGTACAATGCAAAACTGGTCACGCCTTTATCAAGGAGCGCATGCGCCTGGAAAATGCAATCTATGGTGGTGAAATGAGTGCCCACCATTATTTCCGGGATTTTGCTTATTGTGACAGCGGCATGATTCCCTGGCTGCTGGTGACTGCGTTGATGTCTGCCTCGGGTAAAAATCTGGCCCAGCTTGTTGATGAGCGCATTGCCGCCTATCCATGCAGTGGCGAAATCAACTACCGAGTGAGCAACGTGGCAGCAGCACTGGAAGAGGTCTTGAAGCATTATTTGCCTCAGTCACCTCAACTGGACGAAACGGATGGAATTAGCCTGGATTTCTCTGATTGGCGTTTCAATCTGCGAGGTTCCAATACCGAACCCTTGTTGAGACTGAATGTGGAGAGCAGAAGGGATCCGGCGCTGGTAGCTACAAAAGTCAAAGAAATTGAGGGATTGCTGAACAGTAAATATATGGAATGAAAAAAACGGTTCTCACTTCCGAATGGAAGGTGAGAGGGCGGCAATGAGTTGGCTCTCTGATAGAGACTTACTGTTCGATTGATTAATTTAAATTGGTGAAAAAATGAGCGACAAGAAAGTAGCGTTGATTACGGGTATTACTGGTCAAGATGGGGCTTACCTCGCTGAGTTCCTGCTCAAAAAAGGTTATTCGGTACACGGCATCAAGCGCCGTGCCTCGCTGTTCAATACTCACCGTATTGACCACCTTTACCACGACCCGCATAAGAAAGGCTACGATCTGAATCTGCACTACGGTGACCTGACCGATTCGAGCAGCCTGATCCGCATCGTGCAGGAAGTCCAACCCGATGAAGTTTACAACCTCGGGGCGCAGAGCCACGTTGCTGTATCCTTCGAGTCGCCAGAATACACCGCTGACACGGATGCCATGGGTACACTGCGCATTCTGGAAGCAATCCGTATCGCCGGCCTTGAAAAGAAGACCAAGTTCTATCAGGCATCGACTTCTGAGCTTTACGGTCTGGTGCAGGAAATTCCTCAGAAAGAGACTACTCCTTTCTATCCACGCTCCCCATATGCCGTCGCCAAGATGTACGCCTACTGGATCACCGTGAACTATCGCGAGTCCTACGGTATGTATGCTTGCAACGGTATTCTCTTCAACCACGAATCGCCAATTCGCGGTGAAACATTCGTAACTCGCAAAATCACACGTGCTTTGGCACGAATCAAGGTCGGTCTGCAAGACTGCCTGTACCTCGGTAACATGGACGCCCTGCGTGACTGGGGTCATGCCCGTGATTACGTAGAAATGCAATGGCTCATGTTGCAACAGGAAACGCCAGACGACTTCGTGATCGCGACAGGTGAACAGCATTCTGTTCGCGAGTTTGTCGAGGTTGCTGCGAAAGAAATCGACATCAAGATTCGTTGGGAAGGTACGGGTGTAGACGAGAAAGGTTACGACGTCGCTACCAACCAATGCATCGTTGCCGTCGACCCGCGTTATTTCCGTCCTGCCGAAGTTGAGACGCTGCTGGGTGACCCAAGCAAAGCCAAGGCAAAATTGGGCTGGGAGCCAACTACCTCCTTCAATGAGTTGGTAGAAGAAATGATGCGTGAAGATCTGCGTGAAGCCAAACGCGACAAGCTGGTCGCTGAACACGGCTTTAAATATTTCCAAGGTCAGGAATAAAGGGGGCTGGGATGATTCCTGTATATCAGCCCTTCCTGGGCGGCCGCGAAAAGGAATACGTAAACCAGTGTCTCGATTCGACCTGGATTTCTTCTCGTGGAGAATTTATCTCCCGTTTTGAGAGCGAGTTCGCCCGTTACATTGGTGCAGAACACGCGACCACAGTGAGCAATGGCACCGTAGCTCTTCACCTGGCAATGGCAGCATTGGGGCTTGGGCCTGGCGATGAAGTGATTGTTCCGACACTGACCTATGTCGCGTCGGTCAACACCATCATGCAGACCGGGGCGAAAGTCGTGTACGCCGAATCGTTGGCGGATACCTGGAACGTCGACATTGCTGACATTCGCAGTCGTATCACGCCAAAAACCAAAGCGGTCATGGTCGTGCACTTGTACGGCTTGAGCTGTGACATGGACGAAGTCGTCGCGCTTTGCAAAGAGCACAATCTGCTGCTGATCGAAGACTGCGCAGAAGCTTTTGGCTCTCTGTACAAAGATCAGCATGTTGGCACCTTTGGCGATGTCGCTACCTTCAGTTTCTTCGGCAACAAAACCATTACCACCGGTGAAGGTGGAATGGTGGTTTGCAAGAACAAGGACATTCACGAAAGAGCCTGCCATCTCAAGAGTCAAGGCGTCTCCAAGACCCGGGAATACTGGCACGACGAGTTGGCTTACAACTATCGGATGACCAATATCTGCGCGGCCATTGGCCTCGCTCAATTGGAACGTGCTGACGAGATCATTGCACTCAAGCGGCAGGTCGCGGACTGGTACCGTGAAGCACTTGAAGGGCTTCCATTGCAGATGCACGCAGAGCAGCCAGGAACCCGTCACTCCTACTGGATGTGCTCGGTAGTGCTGGATGATGCGAGCAAGCGTCAGGCGCTGCGTGATCATTTGAAGAGCAAAGGTATCGAGACACGCCCATTGTTCGCTCCCGCTAACACCATGCCGCATTGCAAAACGGACGAGACTTTTCCGGTCGCGCAGGATCTTAGCTCGCGTGGGATGAACCTTCCGAGTTATCCGACTCTGACTCGTGAGCAGGTGCAGCAAGTAGTAGAAGAGATTCGATCTTACTTTGCCAGCTGATGATGCGCTTGAATTGAGGCTGGCAACAGCCTCAATTTTTATAAGAATTCAAAGAGGACGAATAATGTCCAGGCTTTCGAATTTAATTATTCAGGGGAAGTAATGTTTTCGTATTTTTCGCGCGTTTGGGCTGCTCGATACTTTTGGGTGCATCTTGCACTGGCTGATTTGCGTTCCCGCTGGCGCAGGTCGTTTTTTGGTGTGACATGGTCAATTATTCAACCATTGGGCATGACCGTACTCCTGACGCTTGTATTTAGCAAACTGTTCAATACGGATGTATTAACCTACGCCCCCTATGTTCTTTCTGGGATAGTCGTGTGGGAATTTATTTCGGCTAATACTATTGGCGGCTCTTTGTCATTCGTTCAAGCGGATGCCTACATAAAACAATGTAATCATCCTTTGGCAATTTATACCCTGCGTACGGTAATTGGTAGTTCAATCGTGCTCATGCTGGCCAGCGTTTCTCTCTATCTCTGGGTCGCAATCATGATGCCTCAGAATTTCGGTTGGAGTTGGTTGGCGACCCTAACGATATTCCCCATCGTTGCTTTGATAGCATGGCCCGTGTCAACTCTACTCTCCTATATCAGCACCCGTTTTCGCGACGTTCCCCATGCGCTCGGCCTGGTTATGCAGTCTTTGTGGTTTGTATCCCCGGTGTACTTTGAAGCAAAAATGTTTCAGAACGGCGGACTGCATGCCCTGATCGACTACAATCCGATCTATCACATTCTTCAGTTGTTTAGAGCGCCTCTATTACAAGGGGAATGGCCAACGTTGGCTAACTATTCCTACAGTTTAGGGACCGCTTTGTTTTTTGGCTTGATCGCGATGTGTGTTGGTTACAAAGCAGAGCGGAAGGTGATTTTTTACCTATGAGAATGAATAAGATCAATCAGATCAATGTAAAAAATGTGAATCTCCATTATGCAGCCGCTGCTTACAAGGAGCGTTCGTTAAAGTCGTTGTTGGCGAATATCTTCTCAAAAAAAGACGCTGATAATCATGTAGCTGATATTCATGCGCTGAAGAATATAAATGTTCAAATTGTCAGTGGCGAGCGTGTAGGGCTTCTTGGTCATAATGGCGCGGGTAAGAGTACATTCCTCAAGACTGTTGCCGGCTTGTATCCTATCTCCAGCGGCGAACTGAATGTGCAAGGCCAGGTTCGTTCCTTGTTCGACTTAAGCTTGGGTTTTGAACCTGATGCGACAGGGCGGGAAAATATCCTTTATCGAGGTTTGTTGCTTGGTCTGTCACCCAAATTTATGCGTGAGAAAATCGACGAAATCGTCGAGTTTGCTGATTTGGGCGAATTTATTGATTACCCTATTAAAACATATTCTGCCGGGATGCAAGTGCGACTTGCGTTCGCTATTTCCACCACGGTGGGCGGCGACATATTGTTGCTGGATGAAGTTATTGGTGCGGGCGATGCCAACTTTATGGCAAAGGCGAAAGTAAGAATAACCAGTCTGATCGAAAAAGCAGAAATTCTCGTTCTTGCCTCTCATGACTTTGGAGCCTTGCAATCCATCTGTACCCGAGGATTGGTATTTCATCATGGTGAGTTGCTGTTCGATGGTAAAATCACTGACGCAATTGCTGAATACAAGAAGATAAATGGACTTGCTGATGCAAACTAAACCGCTTCGTGTGATGTGGCTGCTGAATCATGGTGCGGCTCGTAAATTCGAGCTTGAAATGCTTAGGTCTCTGGGCGTCAATGAGTTTTTTTTGCCAAAGTCATTTCCACAGGAAATCGGTTTTCGTTCGGCTAGCATTGATTATTCTGAAGATGCGAATCTTACTATTCCAACTGAAGATCTGGAAGTATTGAACCAGCAGAATTGGTATGTGGCACCTTCCAAAGAAGCTTGGGATATTGCCAATAAATACTTTGATATCTGTTTTTTCATCTGCCATTCGAAAGGCTTCATGAATGAAGTATCGAGATCATTTACCGGTGCGGCTATCTGGCGTGCTTATGGCCTGGATAAAACACTAAGTTATTCAGAAGTGGTTAAGGTTTTATCTCTAGGTACACAGTCTGTCAAGAAGCTCGGTCGACGGCTTTGGTTGGGGATAGCCTACGACCATCTGGCTGACTCGGAGCCCATGTATCTACAAAAACGAAAGGCTTTTTTACCACTGGGCCTTAACAACTGTGCGATCAATGATGTCTGGAACGGAAAGCAGAAGCACATTTTTTTCGTGTGCCCGGACATTGGTTTCAGTAGCTACTATAAAAAAGTATACGAAGATTTCGTTTCGGACATGCAGGGGATGCCCTACAAAATCGGCGGTTCGCAGCCGATTGAAGTGGACGATCCAAATGTGCTGGGATTTGTCACCCACGAAGAACATGAACGCAATATGAGAGAGTCGCGAGTCATGTTTTATCATTCAAGCGAACCCAATCATATTCATTATCATCCTTTCGAAGCCATCCGCGTCGGCATGCCACTAGTCTTCATGAGTGGTGGCATTCTTGATCGAATGGGGGGAGCGACCCTTCCTGGTCGATGCGAGTCTGTCAAAGAAGCGAGAGAGAAAATTCGTCGCATCTTGAATGATGATTCGAAATTTATCGAGCAAGTGCGTAAAAGTCAGGCGCTACTGCTGGAGCCGATGCGGGCAGAGAACTGTGAAGCCGCTTGGATAAGCAGCTTCAAGGAGATTCTGCAAGAGCTGGAAGTCAGTCGCTTGGAACAAAGCCAGCGACCAGTCAAACGCAAGAAAATCGCAGTGGTAGTCCCTGTCGAATATCGAGGGGGAAGCCTTCGTGGGGCCCACCTGCTAGCGGAAGCATTGCATGAAGGAAGCAGGCAGTGGGGGGAAGATGTCGACGTTGTCCTCCTGCATTTGAAGTCTGCTGATGATGAGGCAGAAGTTCCTACCGATCAGGATGAGAGAATTCAGCTTCGCACCTTTCACTGGAAAACCCTCGACGCGCAAACCGCACGCAGAGCCATGCGATACGCAGGCCACGACGGCTGGGAACCTGACTCCGTGAGATATGTTGTTCCGGATGATGGCATTAAACAGCTTCTGGACTGCGACGCGTGGATCATAGTCTCTGATCGTGTTCAAGCTCCGTTAGTGCCTTTGCGGCCCTGCATTTTCATGGTCTATGACTACCTCCAGCGCTATGAAAAGGTACTGTCGAAAAGTGGAGATGAACACTTTATCAGCGCTGTGCGTCGGGCGCAGAAGCTTCTTGTAACGACTGAATTTACGAAACAGGACGCCATTCAGTACGCAGGCGTTGAAGTGAATCGAATCGCTAAGGTGCCTATGCTGGCTCCTGACTTTTCAAAAGTTGGACCTGGGATATTGTCGGCACCCGACCAGCCCTATTTCTTGTGGACAACTAATGCCGGCGCGCATAAAAATCATGTGAACGCACTGAAGGCGCTCAAATTTTATTACGAGGCGCTGGGAGGTCAATTCTTCTGTCATGTGACGGGTGTGAACACTGACAATATGCTAGAGAGTAGTGAACCGCACCTTAAGTCCCTTTCTGCATTGGTTAATGCAAGCGCCGCATTATGGGAGAAAGTTAAGTGGCTTGGTGAACTCCCTGACTTTGAATACCGTTGTACATTGGCGAATGCAACGTTTCTATGGCATGCCGGTAAAATTGACAACGGTTCATTCAGTGTTGTTGAGGCCGCTAGCTTAGGTGTGCCGGCATTAAGCAGTGACTATCCCGCCATGCGTGAGATGGACATTCAATTTTCACTGCAGTTGTCCTGGATGAATGCCTCCGACTATAAAGAGATGGCGCACCAGTTAAAAGATATGGAATTGACTTACTTGTCCAAGAAGGCCCTGCTTCCATCGCCTGAGGTATTGGCAGAACAAGGCGTTGAGAAGTTGGCGGCACAATATTGGGGAGTCATACGAGAGTGTCTATAAATAAATATGGTATTTACCTGGCCTACGCGCCAGGGTTGGATTTGCGCCATGAAGGATTGGGTAGATACCTCGCTGCCTTTCTGAAAGGTGCAAGCGACCGAGAAGACGTGGGCTTTGTCCTGGTGTGCCCGAGTTGGTCGAAAGAAGGCCTTGAAGATCTATTTCGCAGCGAAGGGGTCTCACAGGAGCGCTTTGAATTAGTTTCCCCCTCGAAAAAGCCGATGGTGTTACGCATTTACGAAGCTTACATAGCCCGAAAGAAACGTAAGCGCAAGCCTGGACTGTTCAAAAGGCTTTCCAATGGCGTCTCAGCGATTAAAAAAGCTGCCATTGATCACGTTGAGCAGCAGTTAGTTACGACAAACTCGTACTTGGGCTTGGCGGTGTTGCTGATAGAAGGGCTTGTTCTTGCAGGCCTTGCGCTTTTGATTAGCCCAATCATTATCCTGGGGTTGGTTGTTCTTTTTTTAATAAAATTTAAGTTTGTTTTCAAACGACTTTCCCGGCCTTTTCGGCGCCATTTATCACGGGCCCGAGGGGCAGTTGGACAGCCTAAGGACGACGCTTTTATTTTTCGACTGTATAAGCGGATGGAGAGAATCGAGTCAGAGCGGATGCTTCACTTGATTGATAGCCTGGCTGATGTGAAAGCTTGGTACAGTCCTACTGCTTTTTGGCCCGCCTTCAACAAAATAGATCGTCCACGTCTGATGTGTGTGCCGGATGTAGTGCTATCGGATTTCCCCGTCGGTTTCTCTAGTGTGGGAGGCGAACGCTTTTTGCAAACCTATGAGGATGTTCGCCGATCGATTCAGACTGGACAGCATTACGTCACTTACAGCAACGCGATCAAGTGGGACACGCTGGTCGAACAGTATTCGATACGCGCTTCTAATGTATCGGTGATTCACCATGCCCCGAACATGTTGAACCAATGGGTCACAACCCGAGGATTTGCGGATCTGGAAGCGACGTCGCTTCATTATTCACAAACGCTTCTTAGTAGTGCGATGCGCAAGTCCTCCAATAAGAACTATACGGTGGGTTTTGCAAATGCATCGTTCAAATTTATATTTTATGCAAGTCAGTTTAGGCCGAACAAAAACCTGCTGATGTTACTGCGGGCCTACGAGTTTCTTCTAAGAAAAAAATATATCAGTCACAAGCTGATTTTGACCGGTGATCCTGAGCGTTATCCGGCGGTCAAAAAGTTCATTGCCGAACACGGCTTGGAGAACGACATTTTATGCTTGCACGGTTTGACGGTGCAGGAGCTTGCTGCCTGTTATAAGTTGGCAGATCTGGCAGTCAACCCTAGCCTGAGTGAAGGGGGATGCCCATTCACCTTTACCGAGGCTCTGTCCGTAGATACGCCTGTGGTCATGGCTCGAATCGCGGTGACTGAGGAAATACTCAATCAGCCAGAACTTCAGGAAACGACATTTTTTGACCCGTTTGATTGGGAAGATATGTCACGTCGTATTGACTGGGCGCTTTCTCATCGAGAAGAGCTTCTGACACTGCAGAAAACTATCTATCAAAGCCTGATTCAGCGAACCTGGACGGATGTTGTGAACGAGCACATCACGGTCCTTGAATCGATTTCCGCGGGCGACGGTATCCCTTCGGAGGTCACTGCATGACTTCAACCACAGGGCTGTTGATTCTAGGGTTTGGCGGGCATGCCCGGAGCGTGGCTGATGTCGCACTTGCATCGGGTATCACGCAATTGTGCTTTATCGACGCCAACGCCAGACCAGGTGAGTCGTTTTGTTCGTTTCCCGTGAAAGCGTCCGTGGATTTTGAGCTGCCTGAGGATTGGTCAGTCATTCCCGCCGCGGGAGACAACAAAAAACGAATAGAACAATGCGGATGGGTCATTCAACAGGGATGGCCTTTAGCAACTCTCATCTCTCCCAGTGCCACGATAGGTGTTGGAGCCCAAATTGGTGAGGGGAGTTTTATTGCTCATCACGCTCATATCGGGCCAATGGCTTCCGTCGGACGTGGTTGTATTATCAACACTGGTGCAATTGTCGAGCATGAGTGCGTAGTGGGTGACTACAACCACATTTCCGTTGGCGCTGTGGTCGCCGGTCGGAGCCGTGTCGGCGATCGCTGCTTCCTGGGGGCGGGCTCAACGGTGATCGACGGACTGCAGGTGGCAGACGATGTCATGCTGGGCGCCGGTGCGTGCGCCCATCGCAATCTGGAAAAGGCCGGTACTTACGTGGGAGTTCCTGCGAAGTTTTTGGGGCACAAATCTTGAAAATCCTGCATTTTTTCAAGACTTACTACCCGGATACCATGGGCGGTATAGAGCAGGTTATCTTTCAGCTCGCTGAGGGGGGGATACAGCACGGTATGGCGTCTGAAGTCCTGTACCTTAGCCCCCGTGGCGCAATGCGCAACGAACGGCTCGGAAACCATATTACCCACCGGTCATATGAAAACCTTCAGATCGCTTCCACCGGCTTTTCAATCGGCGCGATCAAGGACTTCATCGAACTCGCAGAGCAAGCCGATGTTATCCATTACCATTTTCCATGGCCATTCATGGACATGGTCCACTTTCTTTCCAGAGTGAAGAAGCCGACCGTTGTTACTTATCATTCGGATATCGTGAAGCAGCAGACGTTGCTCCGACTCTATAATCCGCTCTTGCACGCATTTCTCCGAAATGTCGACGTTATCGTTGCCTCTTCACCCAACTATGTCGCCAGTAGCGAGACACTGGGTAAGTACGTGGATAAAGTCAGAGTAATCCCGATCGGCATCGATCGCAAAACATACCCTGTGGTGACTGACGCGTCGCTGGCTCATTGGCGTGAGACAGTAGGTGAGCGCTTCTTCCTGTTTGTTGGGGCACTCCGCTATTACAAAGGCCTCGACTTTCTTCTGGAAGCTGCTCAGCAAACAAAGCTGCCGATCGTGATCATGGGCAAAGGCCCCATGGAAATGGCACTGAAACAGAAAGCCAAAGAGGCGAACCTGGATAATGTCTTTTTTGTCGGTGGCCTTCCGGACGCTGACAAGGCCGCTCTGATGACCTTGTGTTTCGCTTTGGTTTTTCCTTCCCACCTCAGGTCTGAAGCCTTCGGGATCACCCTGCTCGAAGGGGCGATGTACGGGAAACCATTGATTTCCTGCGAGATAGGAACCGGTACCACGTACATTAACATCGAGGGTGAGACGGGCTATGTAGCGCTGCCGGGAGACAGTGCATCTCTGGCCAGTGCTATGACGAAGTTATGGAATGACCCATTGGGCGCGGCAAAAATGGGCGAGAATGCTCTAAAGCGATATGAAGAATATTTTAAGGCTGATGATATGGTTAAGTCTTATATTCAAACATATCACTCATTGTTGACGTGATGGGCGTGGGTGTCGGGTCTATAGCTCAGAACATAGCACTGATATTGCGTACTTAAAGTCACAATAATAATGCAGCGGTCAAAACTAGAAATAGAGAGTGTCATGGACTTATTGAGCTCACTTCAACACCGACAACGCTTTTTTTCATTTTTAGCAGTTTTTTTGCTGTCGTTAGTGCTTCATCGGATAATGGATATTTCTTTCTATCCTTTCGATTCGAGTCTGTATTGGTCGCTGAGTGCACCATCGGTGATGGTGAACTTCCCTGAGGTGGCACGGGGGTATTTTTATCCGCTAGTGCTTGTGCCGGTCCACGCATTTGCAGATTTGATAGGCGAGAACGGTAGAATTGTTTTTCAGGTTACCTCTTCTGTTGTGTATGCTTACTTGCTGACAGGCCCTATAGCTAATTTCTTCTTGAAGACGTTCGGCGGCACACTTTCCTTTGCTCGAAGGACGGCCTTCGCGTTACTCACAATTGCCGTGTTTCCGGGCTTGTTCCTGTTTCCATTGTCTGACTTGCCTGCATTGCTCGTCCTGGTCATTGCTGTTGCGCTGGCGGCCCGTGCAAATTCGCAGTATGGGTGGTGCTGGTTATTTCTGTCCGGTGCAGCTGTCAGCGCAGCCTATAATATTCGGACAATTTATCTTTTCGCCGCAATTGCACTTTTCTTTGTTGTTTTGTTCGTGTTTATGCGGGAAAGGCCTTGGCCTTCACGCGCATTGGGGATGCTCGCATTTGTATTAGGCGCTTTAATCATTGCCACCCCACAGATGATGATTAACAAACGAATACACGGTACTGCTACACCCATGGTCATTGCCATGGTGAAGGGCAAACCGCTAATGGCCCAGCAACTCTATTGGGGGGTGGTGGTTCAACGCTACGAGACGTATGCAGGTAAAGACAGTCCCGCGCCAAGTCTTTACTACCGAGATCCTGCGGGCATTGCGCTTAGGGATCTTGATAATTCGTCGTTCGCTGACCCTAACATGCATGGCTATTTATCGATGGTCCTAAAGCACCCAGTACAGTTTTTGGGTATTTATGGCCGGCACTTTATCAATGGCTTGGATGTTCGCGATGGCATCGTTTATGCCGAAAAATCCTCCACAAATAAAAGTGTTGTCTCGTTTCTGTGTTTCTCCATGCTGTTTTTCTGTGTGCTGATCTATGGGTTACGTAAGGAAAAACGATGGATTGAGGCGGCTTACCTTGCCCCCATTCTCTTGCCAGTGTTAGCTATCTTGCCGGGTGCGGTAGAGACTCGATTCTTCATACCGGTTTACTTGGTACTGTTCGGTGCTGTTGTTACCCGGTTCGAATGGATAACGTTTAAAGAAACAATTAGCCAACATTGGCTGTTACTTTCCCTAACCTTTGTTTTTCTGTCTTCGGTATCCCTGGCTATCACAAGTGCAGCGATGGCGTGTATTTCATATGAGCTCCCGTGACCTTCTTGTCTAGGGTTTCATAAGGGAGAGTTGAAGTGGCATGTGAGGCCGGGGAGGGGCTACCTCGGCGACACACGCATTCAGAGTCTAGTAATGCTCAATCGTCATGGTTGCATCTCGAGGTCTTTTAGAATGACTTCGGTAAGTGCGGTTTTGGCGACGTAGACCGATGCTATCGACGTCAGATGTGTGGCGTCGAATGTGACCAGCCCACTCTTGCGATCATTACCCAAATAAGTAATGCAGCCATCTTTATTGCAAAATAAATCAGTCATTGAGAAATATTCAAAGTCACCTTGACCGCTACCGTATTTCGCCTTTAGAGCGGCGTCAACTTCGAATACAGAGCTGTCCACATCGTCCATGATGCGTCTAGGCGTATACAGCCAATACTTCCGAGCAATGATTTGATAGAGGCTCGCTTGGTACTTTGGAACCGGTCCTGCAATGATAACGTGCGCCACACCATAGCTTCTTAACAGTTTTGTCATCGCTTTATAGTCGTTTACGGTGTCGTGCCCCGTTATTTGCGCTATGACTACAACCTCCGGTGATTCTTTTTTAATTACGTCGAGTGCCGTTTGATTAGAAACTCTGCAGTACTCAGCCTCAGTTGAGAACTTGTCGGGAAGGTTTGGGGAGCATCCCGAACTGGCTATCTGGAGAATTGAAACGTTGGCTGGTAGCGTATGCTGAAGGCCATAGTTCAACTGCTGAACATGTGAGTCACCCCATAAAAAAACTTTTTTATTCGACGTGGGTGTATAACAACTTGGGTCTATGCTACTTGCAGGAATATTGGTTGCTTTTCCTTTGAAGAAACTTTTTGTGTCATAAAAATCACAGTCCATGCGGAAACGGGCAGCCGTCTCGTTATTTGTAAAGTAGTTCCACTCTGGAGCTGTATTTGCGAATGACTGCGCGAATTGCTCACGATCCTTTTGTCTAAATGGAAATCCATCGTTCACGACGGTTAGTATCGCCACAGAAACAAAGGCGAATGCCGTTACTAAGAGACTGTAGAATACCAGTTTTGGGTTGGATTTCGCTCGGAACGGTTTCTCTACAAATCGATAGGTTGCCCATGCGAGCACTACGCTTGCCAGAACAAGCATTATTCTAATTTGAGGGTTTGGAGTTTCAGACTCGATGATTCGAGCAAATGTAAGTAGCGGCCAGTGCCATAGATACAGCGGATAGCTGATAAGTCCGATCCAGACGGCGAACCGGTGGGTGAGAATATATCTATTGATCACCGCCCCAGGACCGGCAGCGATGATTAGCATCGATCCAAATACAGGGGGGATTGCCCAATACCCAGGAAACTTTAAGTTTTCAGTGATAAATATTACGGACGCTATCAGAAGCGCAGATCCAAATACGGAGGCTGGATGAGATACTGTCGATGATAAGTGGTGAAGCTTCCTTGTCATTGCAATGTACGCAATTACGCTGCCACAAAGAAGTTCCCAGAATCGGTATTGCGGCAAGAAAAAAGCTGCAGAAGTATTGGTTGAAACTTCAACGATGTTGGCGTATAGAGATGCCAACAACATTAATGCAATAATTGTCAACGTGTTCAGGCGCCAGCGCCATATGAGCAGTGCGGTAATTGGAAAGAGCAGGTAAAACTGTTCCTCAACGCCGAGAGACCACAAATGTGTCAGCGGTTTTAACTCGGAGCTGACGTCAAAATAACCGGATTCCTGAAATAGAATAATATTCTGTATGAAGCCAAGCCCGGCGGCTATGTGCTTGTTTAGCTGTTGGAACTCAGTGGCGAGTAATGTTATCCAGCCAAACAAGAATGTTGCCGCCAATACCAGCAGTAACGCGGGGAATATTCGGCGTATACGGCGTCTATAAAATTCGTAGAAACTGAATGTGCCGTTTTGCAGGTTTTTGAAAATGATACTTGAGATCAAATAGCCGGAAATTACAAAAAAAACATCGACTCCAACAAATCCACCAGGTAGGAGCGCTGGAAAGGCGTGGAAGATAACTACGGCAAGGATCGCAAAGGCTCTCAAGCCATCGATATCGGCTCGGTAGACAGGATGATAACTCTGGTTGGTTGGTCTGCTCACTGTGGAGCTTTTATCGATGAGCAACATTTGAAAGGATAATCCTTTGGTGTCCATGCTTCATAGAGTTGGAGAACTACCTGCGCAAGCCATTCCGGGTTCTTTCACAAGTACAGGCGCAGCCAAGCCCGATCAGGCAGGCATCTTAAGGGGATGAACAGCCTTCGACAATTGATTTTTAGACTAAAGAAAACACAGATGCGGCCGAGGTGCATTGTTCGTGGTTTCTTTCAAATCGGAGCACGCGAAACCTGACAGTGACAACCAAGGCTTGTAGAATTCCTGCTGTCGCGATGGTTTCCCCTGTTTTCGGTCTCAATTCATTAATGCGCGGTCAAGAAATGGCTAACAGAATCATCGACAGAGTAGTTTTTCTCGATGTTATGCGGATATTTGCATTCATCAGTGTGCTGATTGCTCACAAAATGTATGACTCACTCGCTTTTGCCTCTACTAATGAGGCATTGCATATAACTTTTCGGTATCTCGCCCAAGCCGTCCTTCCGTTGTGCTATGGCGGAGGGGCAGGGGTCGTCGTTTTTTTTCTGACATCCGGATACATCATCACTCACGTGCTGCAGTCGGAGTCTACGCCGGAGTTTCTGCTAAAAAGATTCTTCAGGATTTATCCACTTTTTATCGTAGCCGTCGTGATGGAAGGTTTATTTGATCACTTTTTAAGAGGTGCGGCCTTTGCTCCTCCTTCAGTATGGATCCCTCGACTTCTTTTGATTGGCGATTTTTTTGGAACATCATTGGCCCTTGGAGGGGTTGAGTGGACTCTCAGACTGGAGATTGCTTTCTATATAGTAATGGCGATGCTCAAGGCTTCGGGCCTATTCAGGTGCCAAAAATATTTGCCTGTTGTATTTTTAATTATTGCTACGGGGGTTATTTTACTGCCTCCGTTTCCAGGCGCGGCGAATCTCCCATTGGCTTACCAGACGATTTACTCATCATTTCTATTTATGGGGGCATGTGTCTATCTCTGGGAAACTGGGAATGCCAAAAAAAATCTATGTATCGCTACATTTTTTATTCTATTTGGCTATTTTCTATTCATACTTGCAAAGTATCAGCCCCAGTGGAAAGAGTTTAACTATGGATTCTATGCTGTCGCCATTTTTCTCATGGGGTGGAGCATGCGATATCGGCTTGAAGATGGGCCGTTGATACGTCTGGTTTCCAATATGACCTTCTCTGTCTATTTATTTCATAATTGGCTATGGAGTTATATATCCTCTTTAGTGGATTATGTTGGTTTACTTTTCATTCCGGCAAAAGCCCAGATTTTGACTGTGTTGTTTTTAGTGTGCTTTGGATTGCATAAAAGTGTAGAACGCTATGGTCTTCGGGCAGGTAAGATCTTCCTAAATAAATACCGTGATTTTTCTGCCCGTAAAGCTTGTTTGAATACAACCGAACCGCAGCGTGAAAGTCGAATGAGTTAGTGGGAGTTTTGAACGGGATTGATTTTCTATTTGAAAATTGAGTTAAAAATTACGAATGTAGGAGTGATGATGTCAATTCCACTTGACCGTTCAGGCGCAATCCCCGCCCTGACGGGATTAAGATTTGCTGCCGCCTTAATGGTGTTTTTTTCGCACTATAACATCCCGGGTCTCGATGGATGGGCTTTACGAGCTCAAGGAATCCTCTGGTTTAATGCGTAACCAGCAATATATTCCTGCCGCATTTGCTGTTCTGGCGGCAGCTCTTTATTTTTCTCCGCCATTTCCATATTCTCCAGGATTAATGCTTGGGTATACTACGTTGTATGCTCCGTTTTTGTTTCTCGGGTCATGTGTTTATCTCTTGGAAACGGGCAGAGCGAACAAAAATATTTGTATTGCAGTTTTGATGTCTATCGTATTTGCTTTTTGGACCATGACAACCAAGGTCCAGCCAGTGTTCAATAATAACAACCATTCGATGTAAGCATTGATAGTTTTTTGCGGCTGGCTACTACGGGGGGAGAATACAAGACGGCCTTTTCATCAGACTCGCCTCAACCCTGACATATTCAGTTTATTTGTTCCATAACTGGGCTTGGCCTTACTTGACCAGTGTACTGAGTAGCTTGGGATTAACAGTGATTCCACTAAAAATGCAGGTCACCCTGGTTCTTTTGCTCGTATGTTATGGTTTGCATAAAACGGTGGAAGAGTATGGACTTCGCGCTGGGAGGTTTGTTATTAAGCACTATCGGATCTTCAAGTCAAGGGCGGCAAAATGGCAAAGCGAAGCCGCTCTTGTTTGATTCCTTTGACCGCCAGCCCCTACTGTTGAGTGGGCCACTGCTCAATTTTCTCAATAGGGTTAACCCCTTCATGCACGGTGGTGGGAGCGTACATGCCCGTGGTTTACAACTGAGGAATAAAGCGATGTTTCCTGCTCATCCTTATTGAATGGGCAGGAAACAGAGGGGGCTATCAGCTGACCAGTACTATTTTTTTATTTCAATCCAGTCAAGTCTTCCCGAAAACCCATAGTAATTCTCATCCGCATCGCTGAGGAAAGTGATTGTATTCATTCCGTCTCGAATTTGGCCTTTGAGAAGTTCCGCTTGAAAACTATTGTCGTCGCTCCATTGGAAGGGAATGTTGTTGCCGTTGACTTCGATTTTCATGCTCGCTTTTATTGCGGGGTTTACGATCAAATCGAACATCCCTTTCAGTAGATATTTGTCTGATACTGGTGAAAAATTAAAATCCAGAGAGGACTGCTTGTTCGTTTTCCAAGCTGAGGCGTTATGTTGGAATTTATTAACAGTCCATTCGGCCTCGCGCCAACCTGAACCCGCTATTGGCAATTCCATACTCCACCAGTTACCAAATCCCCAGAAATAGTGGTCACTGGATTCCTGATCAGTGAAACCAATCAGAAGATTATAATAGTCAGGTTTGTCAATAAATCCACGATAGATTGCGCCCGTGCGGCTTTGGTCGCCTCGTAGCATTTCTGTGCGATTTGGATTTTCCTTGGGCTTGTCATCGGGGGCTACTGTAATGGCAACGGTCTGAGACTTGAGGATCTTTTTATCCTCTAAGTGCTTGGTGGGTTCGAATCCAGGGCCACTTATAGACGTGGGGTAGTGAAAAATCCAGTCTTCAGCTGTTTCTTCGCAGGTACCTTTGCGTCCTACGCTATCGGTGTGCTGCCACTCATGGCCATCTTCGTGGCAAACTTCAATCGTGGTGAAGGTATGCCCGTAGACGTAATTCAGGGTAGCCTGTAAGTTTTCGTTTATAAACATCCATGTGCTGTTGAGTTGGTTGGTCTTATCAATTATTACCAGTGTTTTGTTGCTGTTTTCTCCATCAAAATTTTCGACAATGTTTTTTATAATATTACGCTGTCTGTCTGATATTTTGACGTAGTGGTGGAATTGATAAAGTTGTGTTGAAAACCCGATAAAAACTAGCAGAGTCGCGCAAAGGGTTGCCAGATTTTTGCTCGCTTTGGCAATTGCTATCAGCAGAGCGAGCGTAACAAATGCACCGCCGGGTGCTGCGAACAAGAACGTGCGTTGGCTTATCGCCTGATGGGATGTCGACAGTAGAAATGGTGCATACCCTAAAAGTACCAATATGACGCCAGTAATCAACAATCGAACGGGGATCGCTGTTGAAGTTGTATTTTCTGCTGATTTTGCTTTTCGATCGCCGGATAGCAGTAGGTAGAATGTCAACGTTATTACAAACATCACACTGATGGCGTACCAATAAGTACTGAATTCCACCGTGGTTATTCTTGTTGCATCATACCAACCTCCCAGCGTCGTTCTCAGCAAGCCTATCGAGAACAAATTGGGGAGTGAGTGCATGATTGTGCTGACAATGCTGGAACTGCCTGCAATGCCGCTTTGATAGCTGTTAATGAGAGGGGCTGTGTGAATGACATAGGCAACATAGGCAAAAGCACCCGTCAGCCAAATGAGATGTTTCCATATCTGCTGGCGCAGTTGAAAGACGGCTGATTTAAAATCCGACTTTACAAGGATTAATAGAATTGGCAGCACAGAAAGCAGCAGTGAGGCCTCATACATAGCGCAAGCGGCCATCAGCAGGATGGCTGATACGACACTCAGTAAATACGACATGATTGCCGATTTTGCCTGCAGTGCGGCTACGAATAGAGCGGTTCCAAGCAGCAATGAGCTAAGTGCCCAGTTTATATGCAGCGCTCTAAACGATAATTGCATCGTGTCGGCTGGAAAAACTACGATCAGCAAACCCGCGATCATTCCCCACTTGAGTGAGCCAGTAACATAGTTTGTTATGTAGCTTAGGCTCGAGCCCTTTACGCACAGTGAGAGTGCAAGCAGCACATTCCAGTATTTGAATGAATAGGGGTCTAAATAGTAAGCAATGGCTTGAGGGAGAATCGTCAGAGGCCTTAACGCATGAGCAGCCAAGGGACTAGTAGTGTCAGTTACGAAAAAAAGTCCGTGTGTAGTGAATGCCCCGAGCAATCCCCATTCTTCTATCAGGCCGATTAGTGAAAATCCGTAAGGTATCCACAATGCCAGCACTAATATAGCAACGGGTAAGGTATGGGCCATCCAGAATTTCGCGGCAACACAAGAATGGGAAGGGGAAAGCTTTTTTGATAGAAGTTGTTCCGTTATGTTGGTCATCTGGCTCTACTGATCCATGCCTGTCTTGGGCTGATGTGTGGCTTTAAGTATTGTTTTGCTCAGCAAGTAAGTCACAGGCAGAAGCAGGACAATGATCAAAAGCGGGGCTAATTCTTCAGGTATCCCTAATTTCTCCACCATAAGACTAAGCAATAGAGCGCCTAATGCATACTGGAGTAAATACACTAAGGGATAAGCCATTAACCCTTTCCATGATTTTTTCACATTGAAAACAACTTGTGCGTTAAACAAGTATGAGAAAACTATTCCGCTTACGTAGGCAATTACATAAGATTTTTGATAACTCAAGTACATGTTCAACAACAAATAGATTCCATAGGTCAGGAGGGTGTTCAGACACCCCCCTATCAGAAAGGAAACCCATCGGCGTAAGTTTTCTTTTGAGACGGTGATGCCCACTAGTTTTTCGAACCTGTAATTTTCAAAAACTCGGAGTAATCCCGAATGTAATCCGCCGCGTCATAGTAGTCAGACGTAAATACCAGCAGCACTGCATCCTCGGAGTACTTGTACTGAATGCCCCACGTCAAAGGCGGCAAGTAAATACCTTTATTCGGAGCATCAAGCATCACTTCAGCGCGGTTTTGACCGTCATCAACCACGACGGCACAGCTCCCTTTCACGCAGATGAGGAACTGATGGCAGTTGTGATGAGCATGTTCGCCGCGGGTTTTTTGACTGGGGACGTTGAATACCAGGAAATAGCGTTTTGGAATAAAAGGGATTTCCTTCTCGAATTCGCCCACCGACAAATCACCGCGCATGTCCCCAACGAATTTGAAGTTGTGTGTGGTGACGTCACCCACCCCAAGTCTTGTAATCCCTTTTTGCGACGCTGTGTCTTCAACGAGCTTCGGTTTTTCGCTGTTGTCACTTATCGCGGAGTTCTCGACATAGCCGGTAATCCGCGCAGGCGACCCGGTCACGATTGCATACGGGGGCACTGATTTTGTGACCACCGCACCTGCTCCAACCATCGCACCCATACCAATGGTGACGCCAGGAAGGATCACGGCACCGCCTCCGATCGAAGCCTTGTCGTGTATTACGGTTGGGAGAAACGTTTCCGGATAGACCTTGGAACGAGGAAACTTGTCATTGGTGAAGGTGACGTTCGGACCAATGAACACATCGTTGCCAATCCTGAGGCCATCCCAGACATAAACGCCTGACTTGATCGTCGTTCTGTCGCCGATGACGACATCGTTTTCAATCAGGCAATGAGAGCAGACGTTCACATCCGCACCGATCACAGCCTCAGGGAAAATGACAACATACTGCCAAACACGGGTGTTTTGGCCAATGTTGGAGCTCTTGACATCTGCGCTAGGATGAATCGTCGGGTTAGACATGGCTGATTTGCTCTCGGTTGTTCAACTGTATGCTCACGACTGCCAATGGTCGTTGTTTGGTGTTTTCATAAGCACGCCAGGCGTAGGTGCCCACAAGGCCCAGGCCCAGAAGATTCAAAGTGCCCAGCAGCAAGACCACGACCATGGTGGCCGCGTACCCCGGTACCGCGATGGTGCCGTGTATTCTTGCAATGATGACCATCAGGCCTATTGCGACTGACATTAATGAACCGATCGTGCCCATTTTAATCAGTAGACGAATAGGGTAGTCCGTGAAGGCGAAGATGCTGTCCATCATGTATTCCAGCTTCTTCTTGAACGTCCAGGCGGATTTGCCTTCCTGACGAACCTGGCGATCGTAATCGACGAACTTTCTTCGGAAACCGAGCCAGAAGATCAGTGCGATCAATGACGAGCGCGATTCTTCAAGCTTCAGCAGCTGCTCTTTGAACGTGTTATTGCAGCCAAAGATGTCGACGCCACCTTTAGGCATGTCATGAACGACCAGCTTTCGGTAAAGCCCCCAGAACATCGAAGACGCCATGCGGCTCAACAAGGGATCATTTCGGGCATTGCGCGTGCCGATGGCTACGTCGCACTCATCATTTGAAAGGGATTGAAAGAAGCTGATCAGCAGTTCCGGTGGCTCCTGCAGGTCAGCAGCCATCACGCCGAAGTACTCACCGGTGGCCGCCATCAAACCTGTTCGAATCGCCGGGAAGGAACCGAAGTTGCGCGAATGCGCCAGTAGCTGTGCTGCAAAAGGCAGGTTCGGCAGTTCTTTTTGAATCAATGCAAACGATGCATCCGGGCTGCCATCAACGACAAAAACCGCTTCTAATTGGTTGTTCAGGCTCTCATTGATTTCGCTGAGTACCTGAATCAAGCGCGGAATGGATTCTGCGTTTTTGTAAACCGGGATGATGATCGAGTACGTCATGCAGCCCATCCGTTGACGGCTTTGATCACTGCGCTGACTTCATGCTCTTCCATTTCTGGATAGCATGGCAGTGTCAGAATTTCTTTGGCCAGACGCTCGGTGTTGGCCAAGTGGAAGTCGGCATGGACATTCTTGAACACGGGTTGCTGGTAGTCAGGAATCGGGTAGTGAACTTCGGAAGCGATTTGCACGCCGCGTAGATGTTGCTGCAAGGCGTCACGTTTCACGCTCTTGATCACATACAGGTGAGCGACCCAGGCATCGCTGTCGCCTTGCGGGTGAACAATCTCGGGCTGCCTGATTTCAGTGCGATAACGTTTGGCAATCTCGTTGCGTCGCCCGTTGCCTTGATCAAGGTGCGGCAGAAACTCGGAGAGAATAGCGGCTTGCATTTCATCCAGGCGGCTGTTTCTGGCGCCGCCCAACTCCACGCAATATTTGGAGGACCAGCCGTATTGACGCAATTGAGCTACTTGCTGCGCGATCTCGGCAGAGTTGGTGACGACTGCACCACCATCGCCTAGGGCACCGAGGTTTTTTGTCGGGTAGAAACTGAAGCTCGAAGCGTCGCCGAATGTGCCTACACGTTTGCCATGCATGCTGGCGCCGTGAGCTTGTGCGCAGTCTTCCAGGAGTGGAATGCCATTGTCCGCACAGAACGTCGCAATTTCCTGGATTTGCGGGATGGCCAAGCCATAAAGGTGAGTGACGACGACGACTTTGGCGCCCGCTTCAACTGCACGTTTAACTTCACCGAGTGTGACGACTTGGGTATCGAAGTCGACATCCATGAAGGCCGGGACCGCGCCTATGGCCAGGACCGACGTGGTGGTATACATGCCCGCGTTGGCGACCGTAGCGACGATGTCACCTTTTTCGACACCCAATGCCTTGAGGGCCAATTCGATTGCATCGGTGCCATTGGCTACGGTTACGCAGTGGTTGGCGCCTAGATATTCGGCGAAGGATGATTCAAAACGATTGACCTCTGGCCCCAGGACTACCCATCCGCTGGAGACCACGCGCTGAATGGATGCATCGATCTGATCGCGATATTTTGCAATTTTCGCGCTGAGATTATTGATTTGCTGCATCGATATGCTCCCTTCGAGGCGTAGCCTGCTAAATTAGTATGTATTTTGAATGACTTACCGACGCCACTCATCTCTGCGAAGCGTCTGCGGCTCTATTCATCGAGCGTTTAGTCAAAATTGGGGGGGATTCTATCTCTACCGCGTGTTTGCTCCAACCTGTGTAATGGCGAATTGTGCTGAGACGCAGGGCTTTGTGTTTTTTTCAGCTGGCTGGCTTGTGCTCCATAAGGGGCAGGGTGAGGCGCTTCGCACAAATTGAGCGCTCAAAATGACGACTTTTCGTGATAGATTATTCCAATGCTATCTATTTTTTGAATTGGTTTGAAATGTCAAAAAAAATACTTGTGACCGGCGCGACAGGGTTTCTGGGAGGTGCCGTAGTCAGGCGTTTGTGCGCTCTGCCGGAAACATCGGTTGTAGCGCCTCTTAGAAATTTGAATAGCAAGTTACCCAATTCCGTAGAAAAAACTCATATACCAAACATTGATCAATCCACCGATTGGACGTCGTCACTAGCGGGTGTGAGTGTGGTTGTGCATTCAGCAGCACGAGTACACGTTATGCACGAGGACCCAGCGCAGTCGCTGGAGATGTTTCGTGCGACTAATGTTGAAGGCACGCTTAATCTTGCACGCCAGGCGATAAAGGCGGGCGTTAAGAGATTGGTCTTTATCAGTTCGATCAAGGTCAATGGAGAAACGACTTTGCCCGGAAGTGCTTTCTCGGCAGATGATATTCCGCACCCTTTGGATCCTTACGGTATTTCCAAGTACGAAGCCGAACAGCAACTTCTGCAACTTGCCAATACGGGAGCGATTGAAGTTGTCATCATTCGTCCGGTCCTTATTTATGGTGCCGGTGTGGGCGCGAATTTTCTGCAAATGATGCGCTGGCTGGTAAAGGGCGTCCCACTACCGTTCGGGGCCGTGAACAATTATCGAAGTCTTGTCTCACTGGACAATGTCGTTGATCTGGTCACGACGTGCATCGATCATCCCCAGGCCATGAATCAGGTATTTCTGGTAAGCGATGACGAAGACGTTTCAACGACCCAGCTCATGCAGCGCCTGATCACTTATCTGGGTGTCAAAACCTGGCTCGTACCCATTCCAGCAGCAGTGCTGGTGTTCCTGGCCGGCTTGTTGGGACGACGTGCAACCGCGCAGAGGCTTTTTGGCTCATTACAGGTCGATATCAAGAAAACTCAAAAACTACTGGGCTGGCATCCACCCGTAAGTCTGGATGATGGATTGAAATCGGCGGCACAGCATTTTCTGGAGGCTCACAAATAATGAGTTATGCGTGGTTTATTCCGGTGGCTGCCGGTCTTTCTTTTTTACTGACGGCGGCATTACGTAAGTACGCGATATCTCGAAGCCTGATGGACGTTCCGAATGCTCGTAGTTCCCATGTGGTCGCGACACCGCGGGGTGGCGGCGTCGCCATTGTCGTGGCTTTCATCATGTCGTTGGTTTTTCTGTACGGTGCAGGACTGACTTCTCCATCGATCTTTTTCGCGATCGCTGGGTCAGGGATTTTTATAGCGATTATCGGTTTTATGGACGACCATGGTCACATCGCCGCGCGTTGGCGTTTGCTCGGCCATTTTGCCGCGGCGACCTGGCTGCTCGTCTGGATGGGTGGATTGCCGGCCATTGATCTGTTCGGCATCCAGGTCGATCTGGGGTGGGCAGGTCATGTGCTGGCTGCTTTTTATCTGGTGTGGTTACTCAATCTCTATAACTTCATGGACGGCATCGATGGCATTGCCAGCGTCGAAGCTATTTCCGCTTGTCTGGGCGCGTGCCTCCTTTACTGGTTGGCGGGTCTCGACACGCTGATTTGGGGGCCGTTGTTGCTTGCGGTTTCCGTTGCAGGATTTCTTTGCTGGAATTTCCCGCCTGCAAAGATTTTCATGGGCGACGCCGGAAGCGGTTTTCTGGGCATTACACTAGGCGGGCTTTCTTTACAGGCGGCGTGGGTTTATACACCGATGCTGTGGGGGTGGTTGATTTTGCTTGGGGTGTTCATTGTTGATGCGACTTTCACGTTAATTCGACGTTTGTCAAGAGCTGAGAGGGTTTATGAAGCACATAGGAGCCATGCCTATCAATTCGCCTCACGTCGCTTTGGTAAACATTTGCCAGTCACCCTAGCGGTGGGCGCGATCAATATTTTCTGGCTGTTGCCGTTAGCCGTTTGCGTTACACACTTTGATATGGACGGGGTTTTCGGAGTCGTTTTGGCCTACGCACCGCTGATCGTTCTGGCTAATAAATTCCGTGCCGGAGATCCGGAAGAGTCTACTGTGAAGAACTAAGCAAGAAGTGATAGGTCGTTAGGTTTAGAGTGATCGCGCAGGACCCATGAGATCTCACCACAATGAAAAAGGGTGCTGATAGGAGGACAGAGGTGTTTGAAGGGTTTATGGATAAGATCAGAGCCTATCTAGTAGGTCTTCCCCGGCGCCGAAAAAGGTTGATTCAGGTTGCCACTGATATTGTTCTGGTCTGGGCTGCTTTGTGGTTGGCATTCATCGTCCGTTTGGGTATCGATGATATGTATAACCCATTCAGGGTACATTTTTGGCTTTTCGTCAGCGCCCCTCTCGTAGCCATCCCGTTGTTCATTCGTTTCGGAATGTATAGAGCTGTAATGCGTTATTTCGGCAATGATGCATTGATAGCCATCATTAAAGCCGTCAGCCTTTCGTCACTTATTCTGGCTGTTGTCGTCTATTGGTACAGCAACCACGAAGCCGTTGTACCGCGTTCTATTGTCTTCAACTACTGGTGGCTCAGCCTCGTCATCATTGGCGGACTTCGCCTGTGCATGCGGCATTATTTTATGGGGGACTGGTTCGCCGGTGCCCAGCACATACCCTTCACCAACCGCGACGACGGCCTCACCAAAGTCGCCATTTACGGCGCAGGAGTGGCCGGTAACCAGCTCGTTGCCGCGTTGCGCATGGGCCGGGTCATGCGTCCTGTTGCGTTTATCGATGATGATCCAAGCATCGCGGATCGTGTGATTGCCGGCCTTCAGGTCTACAAGCCCAAGCACATTCAGCAAATGATTGATGAGTCGGGCGCCAAGGAAATTCTTCTGGCACTGCCTTCCTCGACCCGTGCACGGCGTAGGGAAATCCTGACGTTCCTTGAGCGTTTTCCGCTGCACATTCGAAGCGTTCCCAATTTTACCGATCTGGCCAGTGGCCGGGTGAAGGTCGACGACATCCAGGAAGTTGATATTGCCGACTTGCTCGGGCGCGATTCGGTGCCGGCGCAGCCGGATTTGCTGGAGCGATGTATCAAAGGCAAGACGGTCATGGTGACTGGTGCTGGTGGGTCGATCGGTGCAGAACTGTGTAGACAGATTTTTAACCTGCGTCCCACAACTCTTTTGCTGTTTGATCACAGTGAATTCAACCTCTACAGCATCTTGTCGGAACTGGAGCAGCGCGGTTGTCGGGAGTCGGCGCCCGTTCAGCTATTGCCGATTCTCGGCTCTATCCGTCATCCCCATAAACTGCTGGATGTCATGAAGACCTGGGGCGTGGACACGGTCTATCATGCCGCGGCTTACAAGCATGTTCCGATGGTCGAGCACAACATCGCAGAAGGGGTGCTCAACAATGTGATGGGTACGCTCAACACTGCCCAAGCTGCTTTGCAGGCAGGCGTTTCCAACTTTGTATTGATCTCGACCGACAAGGCGGTTCGCCCGACGAATGTGATGGGCAGCACCAAGCGCCTGGCTGAGTTGACGCTCCAGGCCTTGAGTCGCGAAATTGCGCCGGTGTTGTTTGGTGACAAGGCTAATGTGTCGCGGGTCAACAAGACGCGCTTCACGATGGTTCGGTTCGGTAATGTGCTGGGATCTTCCGGTTCGGTGATTCCGTTGTTCCACAGTCAAATCAGGTCCGGCGGGCCGTTGACGGTGACTCACCCGAAAATAACCCGTTATTTCATGACCATTCCCGAAGCGGCGCAGTTGGTGATTCAGGCCGGATCCATGGGGCAGGGCGGTGATGTGTTTGTGCTCGACATGGGCGAGCCGGTGAAGATCGTTGAACTGGCGGAGAAGATGATTCACTTGTCCGGTTTGAGCGTGCGCTCCGAAAAGAACCTGCAAGGCGACATTTCGATCGAATTCACTGGCTTGCGTCCCGGCGAGAAGCTGTATGAGGAGCTATTGATTGGCGATAACGTGTCAGCAACTCAACACCCGATGATTATGAGCGCCAGTGAGGATCATCTTCCATGGGATCTTTTGAAAGTGCGTTTAGCGGAACTGTTGAATGCGGTCGAGCGGGATGATTACGTTCTGGTGCGCCAGTTGTTGCGTGCGACCGTCAGTGGCTACACCCCCGACGGCGATATCGTTGACTGGATCTATCAGCAGCGCCGTCTCGAGACATGACTGCTACATCTCCAGTGAAGGCGACACTTTAGCGCTACCAAGTTTAGGAGGCTGCTTCGGAAAGCTGCTTCCTCAAACGATGTCGCTCGAGTGACCCCGTCGCAAGCTCCGTTGAAGTGTGGATGTAGGCTGCGACACTCTTGCCGACACGCCAGCGTCATCCGTTCAGTCGCCCAGCCACACACGTTTCAGATTATTTTTTGAAGGTTTTTACATTTAGAAATAGAACTCCGGGCATGCGATCGAACAGTTTTTTCACTCCTTGATAGGCGTCAGCGTTGCAAAGCTGAAAGCGTTTGGAGAGACACTAGCGCCCGTGGGACGCCTCCTACATGACTTTCTGTTATGTCCCACAGTCAACCAGCTTTACTGGCTGGCCTAAAGTCATCAAAAAAATTCAGTTTTTTTTGAACCTTTTCAAGAAAACGCTGTTACAAAACCGCCAATTCAGGGTGTCAATCAGCCATCCTTATAGTATTCTGCGCGCCCTGCGATAGAAGATGAATGTTTTTTCATCTTCTCTGCACTAGCTTTGCACGGAATGTGGATAGTCGGCGATGGAATGCCATGCGTGAACCCCCCCGCCTCTACTCTTATATGACCCTTGTTCATTTCTGGCCACCTCTGTTGGCTCCGTGCATCGCCATTCCTTGGATTTGATGATTGCGCCACGTGAGCGACCCAAACTAGGTCAACGTCGTATTTGTAGAGGTAGTGGATTTTGTGACGATCAAGACTTTGTCGATTTTTGGAACCCGCCCCGAAGCTATCAAGATGGCGCCGCTATTGCTGCGGCTCTCTGAAGATAATCGGTTCGATTCGAGAGTCTGTGTGACTGCCCAGCATCGGGAGATGCTAGACCAGGTCCTCAATTTGTTCGAGCTGGTACCCGAATACGACTTAAACATCATGAAGCCTGGTCAGGACTTGACAGATGTGACGTCGGCCATTATCCAGGGGCTAAAGCCTGTTTTCGAGGACTTCAAACCGGATGTAATTCTGGTTCATGGAGATACCGCAACAACATTCGCCGCGACTCTTGCGGCGTATTACCAACAAATTCCGATCGCACACGTCGAAGCGGGTTTGCGCACCAATAATCTGTACTCACCATGGCCCGAAGAAGGCAACCGCCGACTTACGGGCAGTCTTGCTACGTTGCACTTCGCGCCTACGCCTACGTCGCGGCAGAACCTGATCAGTGAAGGCATTGCTTGCAAGGCTATTCATGTAACCGGGAATACCGTCGTGGATGCGCTGCTGGAAGTGGTGAAGAAACTGAACGCGCCTGAATCCATTCTGCTCTCCCAGTTCAAGGAAAAGTTTTCATTCCTGCCCGAGGGCAATCGAATGGTTCTTGTGACCGGGCACCGCCGGGAGAACTTCGGTGGAGGTTTCGAGCGCATATGCTATGCACTACTAGAGACAGCCGAGAGATTCCCACAGGTCGAGTTCGTCTATCCCGTTCACCTAAATCCCAACGTACGTGAGCCTGTCCAGCGCATGCTGTCTGGTGTGAGCAATGTGCACTTGATTGAACCGCAGGATTATCTTCCATTTGTTTATCTGATGACCCGCTCTCACATCATCCTCACCGATTCCGGGGGCATCCAGGAAGAGGCACCTGCGCTCGGTAAACCTGTGCTGGTGATGCGGGACACTACTGAGCGTCCGGAAGCTGTCGAGGCTGGCACAGTCAAACTGGTCGGTACTGAAGTCGAATCCATCGTTAATCATCTGAGTGAGCTGCTGACTGACGAGGACATATATAAAGCAATGAGTTATGCCCATAACCCTTACGGGGATGGAACAGCCTGCGCCAACATTAGTGAGGCATTGGTGAGCTGGAAGAATGCATCTATTGAGGCGGCAGCATGAGTTTTGAAACGGTTTCAGTTATTGGCCTCGGTTACATCGGATTACCTACCGCCGCCGTTTTCGCTTCCCGACGCAAAAAAGTAATTGGTGTCGACGTCAACCCAACAGCGGTGGATGCCATCAATCGGGGAGAGATTCACATCGTTGAGCCTGAGTTGGACATGGTTGTTCATGCAGCTGTGACCGAAGGCTACCTGCGTGCCTCGATGACGCCTGCTCCTGCTGATGCATTTCTGATTGCAGTACCTACTCCATTCAAAGAACAGCACGAACCGGATCTCACTTATATTGAGGCGGCGAGCAAATCCATTGCATCAGTGTTGAAAAAAAATGACTTGGTCATTCTAGAATCCACATCTCCGGTTGGCGCGACTGAACAGATGGAGGCCTGGTTAGCTGAGGCTCGCCCTGATCTCACATTTCCAAGCACCCATGGCGAAGACTCCGATATCCGAATCGCGCACTGCCCTGAACGAGTCCTACCTGGGCACGTCTTGCGAGAGTTGGTCGAGAACGATCGAATCATCGGTGGCATGACACCCAAGTGCTCGGCCGCGGCGGTGCGGCTATACAGCTGTTTTGTCGAGGGTGAATGCATCATCACCGATACCCGCACTGCCGAGATGTGCAAGCTGACCGAAAACAGTTTTCGCGACGTCAACATTGCGTTTGCAAATGAACTGTCGATGATCTGCGAAAAGCTTGATATCAACACTTGGGAGCTCATTCGCCTCGCCAATCACCATCCCCGAGTGAACATCCTGCAACCAGGTCCGGGCGTTGGTGGTCACTGCATCGCGGTAGATCCATGGTTCATTGTCAGCCGTACGCCTGACCTGGCACGCCTGATTCGGTCCGCACGTGAAGTCAACGATAGCAAGCCGCAGTGGGTCATCCAGCAAGTGAAGCTGGCGTTGGCTGATTTTTTGTTGAAGCACCCCGATCTCTCCGCTCGTCAAGTTCGGGTCGCCTGTTACGGTTTGGCCTTCAAACCCGATATCGACGATTTGCGTGAAAGCCCCTCATTGCATATCGCTCGCCAGTTGGGTGAGGAGTTGGGTGTCGAGTTGTTGTTGGTCGAGCCGAATATCGAGAAGCTGCCTTCCGATCTCGCCCAACACCAACTCGTTGATACCGAATACGCCACTGACAGCTCTCATATTCACGTCTTGCTGGTTAAGCATCGTGAATTCAAAAAGATCGCCATATTGCGTGATAGCGCCGTTGTAATTGATGCCGCCGGCGTATTCGCAGCCTGAAAAGAGAATTGATGATGAGTAACACTCAGCTGGTCGAACTGGCTCCGCAAACGGATGCTCCGGCGCCTCTGGCCGACATTCATGACCGGGTCATGGAGGCTTACTACGGAAAGCTGGGTGAGCATTTCATGCGAGAAACCCAGGCGCGTATCCATTGGATATGTGCCCAGGTATCAGGCAAGCAAGTTCTTGATGTCGGGTGTTCGCAGGGCATAGTCCCGCTTTTGCTGGCTCGCGAAGGTTGCTCGGTGACAGGTGTCGATACCAGCCCGCAGGCTATTGCGGAGGCGCAGGACTATCTGCAAGCCGAGCCGACTCACGTCCAGCAGAAGATCACTTACGTGAATGCTGACTTTCTGTCACTGGATATCACCGCCACCGAACCAGACACCATTGTGATCAGTGAAGTGCTGGAGCATCTGGTGCGCCCTGAAATGTTCGTTGAGAAAGCGGCGTCGCTTCTCAAACCCGGTGGCCGGCTGGTTATTACCGTTCCATTTGGCGTCAATGATTTCATCGATCACAAACACACATTCTATTTGCTCGCTCCATACCGGATGTTGAGCAAGCATTTGCGCGTCCTCGAAGTCAAAGTGCTGGGCAAATGGCTTGGGATGGTGGCGCAGAAAGGCGAAGAGGGGGGTGTTGTATCGGACTTGAATCTGAACATCGAACAGATCCAGGGGCTGGAGAAAGCGTTTGAATCGGTAGAGCGAAACTTGAACACCAGCCTGTCGGGTGCCAGACAGCGCCTGGAGGAGGCCAACAATAAGTACCGCGCCGCCACCGAACAAATTGCTTTGCTTAAACCCGAAGTGCAGAAAGTCGCCGAGCTGAAGAAAGCCTTGGTCGTGCATGAGAAAACTGTGGTGGAACTGGGTGACGCCAAGCAGCGCCTTGACGAGGCCAACACGAAATACCGGGCAGCAACAGAGCAGGTCCACACGTTGAAGTTGCAAATCAACGAGCTCAATGTTCTGAACGCTGGAATGCGCGAGAGTGAGCGGCAGGCCGAAGCGCTCAAGCATCAACATGAAATCATGCTCGCCAGCCTGGAACAGGAAAAGTGCGCGCTGTTGGCTCAACTTGAACAAGACCAACAGGCGAGGGCTGATCAATCTTTGATGGTCAGCGCTCAGCTTGATGAAGCGCGCGCTGCCAGGCAGGCGCTGGAAATCCAATTCAATGCAGCGCAGTCTCAGTTTGAACAAGAATGCGGGTTGTTGGCAGAACAACTGCTGCGGGAGAAAACAAGTCATCAGGCTACCGAACGGTTGTTGAGCACCGTCCAGGAGCAGTGCCAGGAAACTCTTGGGCAACTTGATAATGAGCGGGCTGCCCGTCAAACGTTGGAAGTTCAGGTCAACGATCTGCAGCAGCAGGCTGCGCAGGAACGCGAGTTACTGTCAGAACAACTGTTTCACGAGAAAGCGAGCCACCAGGCTGCCGAGCAGTTGCTGTGCACGACCCAGGCGCAGTGGCAGGACATTCGCGAGCAACTTGAGCGTGAATTGAGTGCCTCCAAAGGCTGGCTGGAAACGGCCAATCAGAAGTATCGAGAGGTCACGGGCAAGCAGATCCCGCATCTGAAACAAAACTTCAACGAATTGCTGGAAAAGACCGCTGCACAGCAAAGAAAAATCGACGAGCTCAACGAAAATCTTGAACGCGCGAACACTCAGCGCCACCTGGCTGAACAACGCTTGATCAAGACACGGTCCAGCATGACCTACCAGTTGGGCTATCAGATCAAATCCAACGCCAGTTCCTTGAGTGGCCTAGTGCGCCTGCCGACTGCGCTGTTCAATCTGTATCGCAAGGCTGCCAAGCAACGCAAACAAACTGCCCAGAAACGCATTGGCGTCGACAACGCATTGGCAGAGCCTGTCGCGCTGCTTCAGGTATCCGCGCAGCCCCATTCGCCACCTGCGGTCGTTGAGAAATCTGAACGAATCCGTAGCACATTGATTAATCAGGCCGACCCGTCCAGAAGCAACTTGAAAGTTGCCTGTGTCATGGACGAGTTCACTTATGGCTCGTACCGGTATGAATGCAACCTCCTGCAGCTCACGCCTGAGAACTGGCAATCCGAACTTGTCGAGTTCCAGCCCGACCTGTTGTTTATCGAGTCGGCCTGGCGTGGCAAGGATGATTTGTGGGGCAGCAAGATCGGTCATAACGCCCAAGAGCTGCAGAGCATCCTGGCATGGTGTGCGGAGCGTAACGTTCCTAGCGTTTTCTGGAACAAGGAAGACCCGGTCCACTTCGAAACATTCTTGACCACTGCAAAACAGTTCGATTTCGTATTCACCACCGACATCGATTGTATTCACCGCTACAAAGGCGCCTTGGGCCACGAGCGTGTTTACTTGCTGCCGTTCGCTTGCCAGCCGGCGGTGCATAACCCGATCGAGTTATACGAGCGCAAAGATGCGTTTTGCTTCGCAGGTGCTTACTACGCTCGCTACCCCGAGCGCACCCGTGACCTGGGTAACTTCGTTCAGGCGCTACCGAAATTCCGGCCGCTGGAAATATTCGACCGAAATTTTGGCAAGGACGATGCCAACTACCAGTTCCCTGCCGAATACCAACCCTACATCGTCGGCACTCTGAGCTTTGATCAGATCGATACCGCCTACAAAGGCTATCGCTACGCGATCAACCTCAATTCAATAAAACAATCGCAAACAATGTTTGCCCGTCGCGTATTTGAATTGCTCGGCTGTAACACCATTACCGTGAGCAACTTCTCTCGCGGTGTGCGCTTGTTGTTCGGTGACCTCGTTGTGACCACGGACGACGGGGTCGAGATGGTGCGCCGTCTCGAGACCTTGGCTGGCGATGAGATTAACAGCAGCAAACTACGATTGGCGGCCTTGCGGAAAGTCATGCAAGAGCACACCTATGCTCAGCGCCTGGCTTATGTGATGACCAAAGTGTTGAACAAGGCTCCGTCTGATGCATTGCCCGAAGTCTGCGTGGTCGCCATTGCTGCCAATAAGGCTGAGCTCACAGCATTGGTCGGACATTTACAGCGCCAAAGCCACGCCAATCTTCGGATGACTATTGTCGTGCGCGACTCGCTGGCTGACATCGGCGAAGTGAATGATTCGCGTCTGTCGCTGTTGACGTTGGAAGACGCTGGGAAAATGCGCCTGGAAGAGATCGTAGGCGATGCGCCGTTGCTGGCAGGTATGGTTTCCCAGGACTACTACGGTCCCAACTACCTGTTGGACCTTGTGCTTGCGACCCGTTATAGCCAAGCCAAAGTGATCGGCAAATGCACGTTTTATGAGAACGTAGCCGGCGCAATACAGCTTAAGAAAAATGATCAACAGTATCGTTTAGCGGCTGAAGCGGCGGCCCGAAGCTCCATTATCAGCACCTATTTGCAGGCTGATGAGTTGCTGAGTGAATGGGCTCTGTCCTTGTCCGAACGTCGATATTGTCACGAACAGACTCTTGTCATCGACCCTTTCAATTATTGCAGAAATGCGGCGGGCCTCTGTGATGCCAATCTTGCCGACGTCGTTGACGACCTCAAACTGGATACTGGTCTTAGCATCCAGGAACTGCAGGCGCGTGCCGAAGCTATCGAGCCGATAATCGAGGAGCATATCGCACCCGAAATCACTGGCCGCGGTCTCGCCGAAATGTTTGGGCCGGTTCGCAGCAAGTTATTGCAGGCGAACGTAGATTTTGACGCTTGGCATTTCGCTTCGGATCTTGCGGATGGCAAGCACGAATACGTTTATGCGCAGCAGGACCTGAGTATCGCTCAATTCGTGCAGGACCAGCAGCTCAAGCTCTACCTCGACGTTACACCCGGTCTGAACGTGCAATTGGTGGTGCTGTTTCTCGATGCGCAAAAGCAGCGCATCAGCCACGTCATGCAGCACGCGAATCGCAACCATACTTCCGATATTCCACCTGAAGCGGACTTTATCCGCCTGGGTGTGCGCGTTTACGCCAGTGGTCAGGCTGAAATCAAGGCGCTCGTACTGGGACACCGTGATCTTCAGCCTTCAGATATGTTGGCGAAAGCTGATCACTTGCTAGTCACTAATCACTATCCCTCATACGACGATCTGTATCGAAATGGTTTCGTTCACACCCGCGTCCGCGCTTACCAGCAGCACGGGCTCGACGTCGACGTGTTCCGTCTGCGCAAGAATGAATCGGTCAGCTACCACGAGTTTGAAAACGTCAACGTGGTGACAGGTTCACAGTCGACCTTGGCAAAGATGCTGGAAAAGGGCCAATACAAGTCCGTTCTGGTGCATTTCCTCGACGCTGAAATGTGGCATGTCCTGAGTCAGCACCTCCATACCACGAAGGTGGTCGTATGGGTTCACGGCGCTGAAATCCAGCCGTGGTGGCGTCGTGAATACAACTACAGCACCGAAGACCAATTGCAACTCGCCAAGCTCGAAAGCGAAAAACGCCTGGGCTTCTGGCGTAATCTGCTGCAACCGATGCCGCTCAACCTCAAGTTGGTATTCGTTTCTCATTACTTCGCTGAAGAGGTGATGGAAGATCTGGGATTCCGCCTGCCCGCAAACCAATACGAAATTATTCATAATCCAATCAACACCGAGCTCTTTTCTTATCAGGAAAAACCGTCAGAGCAGCGCAAGAAAATTTTGTCGATAAGGCCGTATGCCTCGCACACTTACGCAAATGACCTCAGCGTCAAAGCCATTCAATCTCTAGCCCTCAAGCCCTGGTTTAACGAACTGGAGTTCCTGATGGTAGGCGATGGACCGCTGTTTGAAGAAACCCTTGCTCCGCTCAAACAATATCGAAACGTAAGAATCGAACGCGGCTATCTAAAGCAATCCGATATTGCAAAGCTCCATAAGGATTACGGCTTTTTCCTATGCCCCAGCCGCATGGATACTCAGGGCGTTTCTCGAGACGAAGCCATGTCGTCGGGCCTGATCCCTGTGACCAACGCTATCGCAGCTATCCCGGAATTCATGGATGAAGATTGCGGCGTCCTGGCTCCGGGAGAGGACCATCTGGCGATGGCTGCCGGTATTGCGCAGATTGTCGAACAACCTCAACTATTTACAACGATGTCTAAAGCTGCTCGCGCCCGCGTTGAGAACCAGACGTCTATTCTTAAAACCGTTGGTCGCGAGTTGAGCGTTATCAATGAGTGTGACCAGTGATTGAAGGAACTTTCACCGGCGAGGAAGACGAGGTTGCAACAAAGGGCGTTGTGAGAATCGTCATTTTTGGGAGTTGCGTGAGTAGGGATATCCTCAACTACGACGTGAATCACGCATTTGATTTAGCGGCCTACTATGCTCGCAGCTCGTTTGCCAGCGCCTTTACTTTACCGCCTACTGTTGATGTATATAGCGCTAACCTGAGCTCGAAATTCCAAGCGGCGATCATCAAGGCGGATCTCGAAAAAACGCTGTTGGATAAGATCGATGAGTTAAGATTTGATATCTTCCTCATTGACCTGATTGATGAAAGATTTAATGTCTTCTCCGCTGGTAGCGGGGGCATTTTCACGGTTTCAAACGAGTTGCGAAGTGCAGGATTCGATGAGGAGAATGAACCTGGTAGATTGATACTTTCGGGGTCTGAAGAGTATTTTGCTCTTTGGGAAACGGGATGGGAACGATTTGTTAGCCTAATGAGTGCGGCTGGTAATCTCTCGAAGGTTGTTGTGAATCGTACTCTATGGAGCGCCAAAACAAAAAGCGGTAGGGATTTCGGTTCGGCTTTCAATCCCGCGTATATTCGCGAATCGAATATGTTCCTATTGCGCCTTTATGAGCGGATGGGGCGTGATTTGGCACCAAATCAATTTCTACAACCTCCAGTAGAATTGGTATATGGCAATGAAGAACATCGGTGGGGATTGAGTCCCTTTCACTATGTTGATGATTTTTATTTGTTTTTGTTGGATAAGTTGTCGAGTTATCTTCCGAATAAAGGTTCGATGCTTAGGTCAGGCTTGAAGGCCGCCGGTGCTATACATCCGGATCGGGAACTGGATACTGCAGTTTTGTTCAGCAATAGCGCCTCTTTCGTAGGCACGATTCCGTTTGACCAAAAACGATTCAAAGGTAATGCGTCATCAACTCGAATAGAAGATGGGATGAAATTTACCTTTTCAGGTCCGGAATCTAATTATCAAATTCGCTTTGCATTGCCTGAACCTTTATCTGCAAATGGTCTCAGCGTTAGAATGAAACTGTCAGGATGGGATTCACTTGGCTCCGTATCGCTAGGATATGGCGAAGGCCCAAAGTTTATTGGTGTCACAAGCTTTAACCCCAAAACCGAACGCTGGGTGTGTTTTACATTTGCACATTCTGATATGTTGTTTGAAATTTACAATAAGTCTGACAATTTGCAAAGTGGCTGCATATCTGAAATTAGAATCTACCTGAGAGGTGCACCTTCTCCAAACGGCGCAGCTCTTAAAGTAGAAAGTATTTCGGTTTGGAGTGAGAAGCCATTTTCAGCTTTAGAGTATTTGCAAAAGCAAGGCTGCGAACGCGAATACTCGCCTTTATTATCAACGCTGCCTGCGCTTGGTGAAAGATTGTACGAGTACTTATCTGCAAGGTTTCCACACGCTACGCTACAAACAAAAAGCTTCTTTGATAAGGGTACATGCCTTCTGGATGAAGGAGTTTCTTTACCCTGGTCACCCATGACGCGTTTGCCAGAAAACGTTGGTTCTCAGAAGCATCTTGTTTCCTGGCACTCGTTTCACCATGCAACCATATTGATGTTGCACGCAATAGATACCAATGATTTTTCGGCCGTTATGTCGGCACGAGAGTTTGTAAATGACTGGCTTAATCACAGCTTCAAACATCGGTCTGAAAAAGATCATATTATCTGGCAGAGCCAGGTCGCAGGTGAGCGGCTTCTATCCCTTTTAATGCTGTGGAATTGTGGAGTCAGTCACAAGTTTGATAGACGCTTCATGATAAGGCTGCATCACTGCATCTTCGAGCATGCTCGGTTTCTGAGCAGTGATATTACATACTTCTCAAAACATGAAGATACTTTCGCATGTTTACTGAGCCTGTTGACGCAAAGTGTTGCGTTGTACTTGGTTAGTTTTACGATGAAGCACTGGCAGTCTTCCGATTATTGGCGAAAGATTTCACTGGAACGGATCATCGAGCTTTCATCGGCTGAAAAATTTGATAGTTATTGTTTTGGCTCAGAGCAAAGCCAGAGTGCAAGTTATATAAGGCAACTCGTTGCGCTGGCTGACCAGCTTGGTGATATAGGCCTTAAGTCGTAAGGGGAACATAGCTGGTAAGATGTGACAACTGTGATATTAATTCGATAAAACTGTGTCTGTATTAACTTTCTGAGATAATAGTATGAAGCATAAAATTGTGGTTTTGGCGGCGGCCTTTATGCTCGCTGCATGTGATCAAGACGGCAAATCAGTTCAAGTGTTGCTGGATGATGGCGCAAAACTGAGCGTCAAAGGTGCGTTGGTTAAGGAATACAGCAAGTCCAGCAGTGAAGGAACGCTAAAAGTTAATAATGTCTTGGTCGATGATAGTCCGAAAGAAGCTGAGGAAGCGATTTCGAAGGAGTTCAAACGTCTTGGGTATCGTCGAAAAGTAATTGATAGCTCGGACGGAATGTATAAGGTTCACTACTATAAGCAGGATCGCCCGGTAGTAGGCAGTATTTATACTCAGCCCAAAGGATCAGTAACATCCGGAGCCCATGTTTCCATTTATTGGGAAATTTAGAGTTTCCAATAATTTCTTACCTGGCGAAATGTGGAAATATTATGCGGCGTGTTTCAACCCTGATAGGTTATAAGTGATGACTGGTCTACTGGATCTCATAAGAGTGACTATGGGGTGGTGCTTTTCGCTGGGTGGGAAATTCTTAAAGGTTGTTCCATTTACAAGTTTGACTCTTCAGGCGGCGCATTTTTTCTCGCAAGTATTACTGTTACTCACCTTTTTTTTGCCATTGAAGGTTCTGATACTTTTGGGCGCTGAAAAAGTGCCACATTACTTTCCCATGTACCTGCAGAGCTTGAAGAAGACGCATCTTATTATAGCGTTCAGCTTGCTCGCGGTTATATGTTACTGCCTTTATATTGTGTCGAATTTCATCATCGCCTATTTTTCCCGAAAAGGGGCGGATCAGCTTTTAAAAAACAGCGCTAAATTGAAGTTGTTCGACAACCAGCGAAAAATAGCGACACAAGTTTATTCCAAATATACGCGTGGGCTGGCCGCAGGCACGTTCGTATTCATTGCTGTATCAATCCTGGTTTTTATCTACCCTTTACTTATATCAGTCTTGTTGGTTTATTGCGTCGTCGTTGGCGCGACCACGGTAGCGCTATATGATCGTTTTCCAAAGATAAGACGGCTTATTCAACAGAGCCATGTTGAAGTATTGAATACCTTGTCGTCTGTTGGTTTTCTGGTGACTTTTTTTTGCATGGTGGCAGACTATCTTTTCTTTACACCGCCGAAAATTTTCCCAGCGCTCATTGCTCTATTGCTTGTACGTCAAGGCCTATCAAGATTGGCCACCATGATTCAGGATGTCACTTCGCTGCGGTTGCAATATCGGCAGATCAACGCAATGTTTTTTCACGACAAGCCGCTCGTGGTCACGGATTCAGCTTATACGGCCGAAATAAAGTCCCTTCTAAATGAAGATTTCAGGGAGGAATGGATGACTGCAGTGATGGAGGATCTATCGTCCCCGTACAAAAAGTATCTATCCAGTACGTGGAGTCAAATCGGTCAACCCAACATATATTCATTTGAATCGTGTTTTACGAGTGAAAATGGAAACCAGAAAACCTTTCTGTTTAAATTATACGACGCGCCTGCAGAGTTTCTCGCGATGCGTGAAAGTTTACTCTTGCAATCCGAGCCGCTGATTCCAGTTCCTCAATTTTTAGGCTCAAGGAATGTGCGTGGATATAGTTGCCATGTGTTCGAATTTGACAAAGTACGCAAGGTCACACTACGGGAACAGGGGCCCGGCCTGGTTTCTATAGCGCAAAAATTAATGTCCCTTGAACCCGTTGAGACATTAGTTCAACAGTTCGGGCGTTCGCATCTTTACCTTGAGCAACGCCTGACAAATGAATTGATTTCCAATTTATCGTTAGTCGTTTCAAGGGAGAATTCCGCAGTCCTGCAAGAGTTTCAGCATCGTTATACTGGAATAATTTCGCTTCTTGAAGGGCTCCCAAGGCAGTTGGTTTGTGCGGATGTCAGCCCCAACACGTTAATTTTGTCTGAAACCGCAGAGGCATTCGTAAGTCATTGGCCAAATTGGAAAATTGAGCCGGTTGGTGCGAACTGGCTTATTATTGACAGACCTAAATTTTTACTGGCCATTGAAAGCGCTCGAGCCTCTCGCGAAAGTTTAAAAGACGTTCAGAGTGCTGCAATTATGGTTTCAGCCTTGGCTTACGCGTTTGAGCGTCTGTGTTCACGCGGTAACTATGAAGACGCCTTCGCGCTTTTGCCTGATCTTCTTGAATATTATGAATCGCTTGAAACTACTGACGCCCTCTAAAAGGAATTCGCCCATGTCGCGCATTGCAATGATCGTCTGGAACGAATTTCGTAACGACGCCCGTGTGCTCAAAGAAGCGCAAACACTTCAGGGGGCTGGGTATGATGTCACGGTATTCGCCTTGCATACTCCCGGTGTAACGCTGGAGCACGAAATTCTGGAGGGTGGAATAAAGGTTTCGCGTGTTGCCCGTAGCCCGTTCTGGAAACTGCGCAAAGCCAAGACAAGTTCCGGGCAGGTGGGCGGTAACGCATCTATCGGCCGTTTAAGCCCCGCGAGGCAAGTGCTACGCATCGCCGCACGCATGTGGACTCACGGCGTACTGGCTGCCCGCATTGCCATGTACCGTGCTGATGTGGTCCACGCACATGATGTAAATACGTTACCCACTGCCTGGTTTGCGGCCAAGATCAGCGGTGCCAGGGTGATCTACGACGCTCACGAAATCAGCACCAGCCGTGAGGGATACGACAGCTTTCGGCGGTTGGTCGGTGTGGTAGAGAAGTTGCTGATGCCACGGGTTCAGGGGACGATCACGACGACCGACGCGCGAGCGAAGTTTTTTTCCCGTGCATATGGGATATCTCGCCCGGTGGTACTGCAGAATCGACCACGATTGACATTCACCCAGTCTTCACAACGTATTCGCGAACAACTGGGTCTGACCGAAACGTGGCCAATCATTCTTTATCAAGGAGGTTTGCAACAAGGTCGCGGATTGGAACGGCTGGTGAGGCTCGTTGCACGAGTGCCTGAAGCTTACTTTGTATTCATCGGCGGTGGGCGTCTGACGCAGCCCTTGATATCGCTGAGTCAGGAACTGGCGCTGACTGATCGGGTGCATTTCATCCCAACCGTTTCATTGGCAGATCTGCCCGACTACACGGCCTCGGCGGATATTGGTGTCCAGCCAATCGAAAATACCTGCCTGAATCATTTCACGACGGACTCCAACAAACTGTTCGAGTATCTGATCGCCGGATTACCCGTAGTCGCGACCGATTTTCCGGAGATCCGTCGAATTGTTCGTGCTCATGACGTTGGTTTGCTGGTTCGAGAAGGCGACGATCAAATGTTGGCGGATGCGTTGAAGGTGCTGGTGCGCGATTCAAATCTTCGCTTGAGGCTGGCGAATAACGCCAGGAGTGCTTCGATGAGTTTGAACTGGGAAGACCAGCAGGCATTGCTGATTGATCTTTATAATCGGGTTCTGCCCGCTGAATCGGCCAGGGTAGTTACTCGATAATGACCATTCGCGTGCTTATTCTGAGCTTCTATTATCCTCCGGATCTCGCCGCTGGCTCGTTTCGGGTTGAAGCATTGGTAAAGGCATTGCTGGCTGAGCCCTGCGCCAACGTACGGGTAGACGTCGTCACTACGCAGCCTAATCGTTATCACTCTTTCGGCGCAGCTGCAGCAGAGTTTCAAGAGTGTCCGCGTCTGACGATTCGGCGCATTGCTTTGCCTGTTCATAAAAGCGGGCTTCTGGACCAGGCCCGGGCTTTCGCGTCTTATGCGCGGGGCGTAAGCAAGGCAATAAAAGGAAAGGATTACGATTTGGTGGTGGCTTCGTCTTCGCGGCTGATGACAGCAACGTTGGCGGCTTGCGTCGGATTCCTTACCAAGACCCCGCTTTACTTGGATATACGCGATATTTTTGTGGACACCTTGCCGGAACTATTCCCTAGCCGGCTTGGAAAAATAGCAACCTGGATATTCTCTAGAATCGAACGTTTGACGATCGGCCAGGCTGCCCGGGTCAATCTCATATCGCCTGGTTTTCTGAGCTACTTCTCGGCTCATTACCCCAGGCATAGTTTTTCGATCCATACCAACGGCGTCGATGAACTGTTCTTCAAAAAACTGCCACGAAAACACGGCGATTCATACAGCGGAAAAATACTGAAGGTCGTATACGCCGGCAATATCGGCGCAGGGCAGGGGCTTCATCTCATCCTTCCGGCTTTGGCCAAACGGCTGGAGGGTGTGGCACATTTCAGCGTAATTGGTGCTGGTGGCTTATTGGAGCGCCTTCAATTAGCGCTGAAAAACAGCGACGTTACCAATGTCGAGGTTATCGCGCCTGTTCAGCGCAAAGACCTGCTCAAGTTTTATCAGGAGGCCGACGTTCTGTTTTTGCACCTGAACTCATTCAAGTCATTTCGCCGGGTCATTCCCTCAAAGCTTTTTGAGTATGCCGCGACGGGCAAGCCAATTCTTGCGGGATTGGCGGGATACTCTGCCAGGTTCACTCACACCAAGATATCCAATGCTTCAGTCTTTGAACCCTGCGATGTCGAAGGGGCGATAGAGGCATTATTTGAACTGAGTCTTGAACCAGTGATACGCGAAGCATTCATGAATGAATATTCGCGGGTATCAATCCAGAAGCGTATGGCGATGGATGTCTTGAGTACAGTCGATAGCTAATTCTCGTCATTGTTTCACATCCCGTAACGAACACATTTTTGACACGCTCCACACATCGCCTAAGTTTGGAAGGCAGCTTCGGAAAAGCTGCTTTCCCAATCGATGTCATGGAGCTTCATTTATGCGTACCGGCTATTTCTCTTCTCTGGTTTTTGCCCTTCTCACCAGCGCCTCTGTCGCCACTATTGCTGCGCCGGCCGTGGAGTCGCAAGCGAGTAGCGCTCCGTTGATGCAAGAGGTTTCCTCTTCGACGCAGTCAGCCAAGATCGACCTCAATGCCGCGGATGCCCCGACTTTGCAGCGTGAGTTGGCGGGTGTGGGAGAAGCCAAGGCCAAGGCGATTGTTGCGTATCGGGAAACGAATGGGCCTTTCGCGTCCATTGATGAGTTGCTCGAGGTGAAGGGGATCGGCAAAGCCATTCTGGATAAAAATCGCGAGAAGCTTGAGGTGAACTAAGCTTGTAAGTCAGCGCCAGGGGCCGGTCATTGATCGGCCCCTTTTCTTTCTGGCGCATGCTGCGAGGTTTTGCCTTTTGTCGGCGTCGTTTAAATTATGGCTATCATATGCCATTTAAATTATGCCTATAATTAATGCGATTTCTGTCGAAGCGTCCTGAGCCTCAGGCGCTTGGCTTTCCCTTCAAGCATTTCCCTGGAGCATAGTCATGACCTCTACTCAATCCCAAGGCACAGCCCTCGTCACTGGCGCTTCTTCCGGCATCGGCGCGGTCTACGCGCAGCGTCTGGCGGCGCGTGGTTTTGATTTGTTGTTGGTCGCTCGTGATCAGCAACGGCTGGATGAAGCGGCGAACGCGTTGCGTGCTGAATTTGGCGTGCAAGTGGAAGTGCTGAAAGCGGATCTGACGCAAAAGGATGACGTGCTCAAGCTTGAGCAGCGTCTGCGCAGCGACTCCAGCATCAGCTTGTTGCTGAACAATGCCGGCGTGGCAGCGGATGGGTTGTTGGCCAATGCCGACACCGATCAGTTGGAGCGAATGATTCAACTGAACGTTACAGCAGTCACTCGCTTGGCATCGGCGGCGGCGGCGAGTTTTGCCAAGGCCGGTCGCGGGACCATTATCAACATTGCATCGGTGGTGGCGCTGTTCCCTGAGCGTTTCAATGCGACCTACAGCGCCAGTAAGGCGTATGTTCTGAGTCTGACCCAATCCTTGAACGCCGAGCTTGATGGCACCGGGGTCAAGGTGCAGGCCGTGCTGCCGGGTGTGACGCGTACCGAAATCTGGGAACGCTCCGGCATTGACGCGACCCAGATTCCGGCAGAGATGGTCATGGAGGCGGGCGAGATGGTCGACGCGGCGTTGTCGGGCCTGGACCAGGGCGAGCTGGTGACTATTCCTTCGTTGCCGGATGCCGCCGAGTGGAATGCCTTTGTCGCTGCACGACTGGTCATGGCTCCGAACCTTTCCAAAAGCCAGGCTGCTGCACGTTACAAGTGAAGCACCATCAATCGGCATGAGGTATTTGCGGTATGAGTAATCGTCGAGTGGTTGTTACGGGGATGGGGCTGGTTTCTCCGTTGGGTAGCGGGGTTGAAGCGGTATGGTCTCGCCTGTTGGCCGGGCGTTCCGGGTTGCGCAACTTGCCGGAAGAAGTGGTTGCGGATCTGCCGGCGAAGGTCGGCGGCTCGGTGCCCACGGTGGCGGACGATGCCGAAGCGGGGTTCGACCCGGACCTGGCGACGCCACCCAAAGAACAGAAGAAGATGGACCGCTTTATCCTGTTTGCCATGGAAGCGGCGCGTCAGGCGTTGGAGCAGGCCGGTTGGCAGGCGCAGTCTGCTGGTGACCAGGAGCGTACCGCGACCATTATCGGTTCAGGCGTGGGTGGTTTCGGCGCGATTGCCGATGCGGTGCGCACCACTGACAGTCGTGGCCCGCGGCGTTTGTCGCCGTTCACCATTCCATCGTTTCTGGTCAATCTGGCGGCGGGGCATGTGTCGATTCAACACGGCTTCAAAGGTCCGCTGGGTGCACCGGTGACGGCGTGTGCGGCCGGGGTTCAGGCGATTGGTGATGCGGCGCGATTGATTCGTACCGGTGAGGCGGATATCGCCGTGTGTGGCGGCGCCGAGGCCGCGATCGACCGGGTCAGTCTTGCGGGGTTTGCAGCGGCTCGCGCTCTGTCCAGTGGTTACAACGACACCCCGGAGCGTGCTTCGCGGCCGTTCGACAGTGGGCGCGATGGCTTTGTCATGGGCGAAGGTTCGGGTTTGCTGGTGATTGAGTCGCTGGAACACGCCTTGGCCCGGGGCGCCAAGCCACTGGCTGAGTTGGTCGGGTACGGCACCAGTGCCGATGCCTATCACCTGACTGCAGGCCCCGAAGATGGCAGCGGAGCGCGTCGTGCGATGTCGTTGGCATTGGCTCAGGCCGGTATTTCGCCGGAGCAGGTTCAGCACCTGAATGCCCACGCGACCTCAACGCCAGTTGGCGACCTCGGAGAGTTGGCGGCGATCAAGTCGTTGTTTGGCGCGGATAACAAGATCGCGGTGACATCAACCAAATCGGCAACCGGGCATTTGCTCGGTGCGGCGGGTGGTATTGAAGCGATCTTCACATTGCTGGCGATCAGGGATCAGGTTGTACCGGCGACGCTGAATTTCGATAACCCGGACCCTGCTACCCAGGGCGTGGACATTGTTCACGGTCAAGCCCGGCCGATGACCATCGAGTACGCATTGTCTAATGGCTTTGGCTTTGGTGGCGTGAATGCCAGCGTGTTGTTCAAACGCTGGAACGGTTAGGTCTCGGACTGGTTCAAGTGGGTCCGCGTGACGTCGAGAATCTGCTGGGCCAGCTCGGGATTCTCGACACTGCGCGAAAGCAGCAGGGCACCAACCAGCGTCGACATGATGACGATGCTGCGCTCTACCGTGTTTTCACCGGCAAGCGTGTTCTGTATCTGCTCAAGTCGCGCATTGAGCACCACGTCGGAAGTGGGGCTCGGTTGCCCGCGCAGGCCGAGTTCCGACGACATGGTCAGCAGCGGGCAGCCTTCATGGGGTGACGTCTGATGCCATTCGGACAAATAGGTATTGATGAACACCTCCAGCGGGCGATCCTCGGCAAATATCTGGGCACATAACCCATCCACTTGCTTGCCCGCTTCTTGCAGCGCCTTTTCCACCAGTTCGTCCTTGGACTTGAAGTGCGAATAAAAGCCTCCGTGAGTCAGGCCCAGCGCCTTCATTAGCGGTTGCAGGCCAGTGGCGCCGATACCGTCGCGGCGAAAGCGCTCCGAAGCTTCTTTGATGATGCGTTGGTGGGTCTGGGCTTTATGGTCATGCGAGTAACGCATCTGATATCTCCACATCAAGGTCGCCATATTAACCAATGAAAATTACATGGTGACTGTACTTCTACTTCTAAAAAGCATGCAGATGCGTTGATCTTGGTTCGAACGCGTTGAAGAACTGGCACGAATAGTGATTACGCTGACTGCAGCGTAACGTCACTGATCGAGGGAAATGGCATGTACAAAGACTATCCGGCGGCCTATCAAGTCAGCAAAGGCTCGGCTTTGCAGGTGGACAAGGCGTTCTATGAACGGGTGCGCGATGCCAAGGATGCACGCACGCTGATCGAGTCCTTCGAAGTGCCGATTCGCACCGGCCGCGCCTGGAACGTTCCGGCCGGACACGTGTTCAGGGTCACGACGCCTGTTGGTCCGCAAGTCGGCGATTTCAACGTCTGGAACGCTCACGATCCCCGTGAACGTTTGTGGGCGTCACGTACCCGACAGCTGCAAGGCGCCCATGTCAGCACCCATGACCGGCTGTGGTCGAACCTGCCGTTTTTGCGGCCGCTGGTGACCATCACCGATGACAGCCTGGCCGGCTATGGAATCGATGAACACGGCGGTCGCCTGCATGATTTGCTCGGCACTCGATGTGATCCCTATGTGAACAAAATGCTCACCGGTGAAGACTTCCATCATCACTGTCACTCCAACCTGACCCGGGCGGTATTGCCCCACGGCCTGACCGAATTCGATGTGCATGATGTGCTGAATATTTTCCAGTGCACGGGCCTGAACCACGACGACATGTATTTCATGAAAGCCTGTCCGGCGCAGAAGGGGGATTATCTGGAGTTCTTTGCCGAAATCGATCTGCTGTGCGCACTCTCGACTTGCCCGGGCGGGGATTTGTCATTGGCGATGTGGGGGCCGGACGCGCAGGATCCATTGAGCGTCTGCCGACCGCTGGGTGTGGAAATTTACCGCCTGGAGGATTCATTGCTGGAGGGCTGGAGTCAGCCCGAGCGTGCCGCCTACAAAGGCTTGCATGGCTTGCACATCGCCAAGGCCGATTGGGAAAAATAGAATCGCTTTCGTGGCGAGGGAGCTTGCTCCCGCTCGACCGCGCAGCGGGCGCAAAAAAATGTGCGAGGGACCTCAAGGGCCGCTGCGCGACCCAGCGGGAGCAAGCTCCCTCGCCACAGTTGTTTGTTAGCGGTCCTGCGCATCCTTGGCGTCCGCTTCCGCGTTGCGTTCAGCTACGCGTTTACGTTGTTCATCGGTCAGCTCGACCTTGTTGGCGGTGTCACGCAACATCATCAAACCGCCAACGATAGAGCCGATGGCAACCACCAGAATCAACCAGGCATACCAGGGCATAGGAATCTCCTTGAAAGCAGGCTGGTTGGCGAGGTTTCGCCAACCGGGCGTGCATAACACTTTGAGCGATACATTTTCGCAGTGGTTCCATTCTATGCCTGATGTGGCGTAGGCATCGCACATCCTTGTCGGAGCAGCGTGCGGCGGCTCCTGAGATTATCCGTCGTCAGCATGAAGTAAGCGGATTGCGATGCTGGTCGGCGGGTTCGTGGTTCCTGCTCAGTTTTGTTCGGCGAGACACTCGCGCAGCGCGGTTTGCCAGTCGGGTTGGCTGACACCCCAGTCCCGTTGCAGGCGATTGCAATCCAGGCATGAGTTGATTGGGCGGGTGGCAGGGGTCGGATAGTCGCTGGAGGGGATAGGCAGTAGGTTCGCGCACGGCTTTCCCTGCTGCCGTAACGCCTCACCGATGGCCTCGGCGAAGCCAAACCAGGATGTTTTACCCTGAGCAGTCAGGTGATAGGTACCCCAGGGAGTGGGTTCGCCCGATTGCCAGCGTTCGATCAATGCCAGGGTGCTATTGGCGACTGTTCCCGCCCAGGTAGGCGCACCAATCTGATCCGCGACAACTGCCAATTCTGCTTTCTCTTGCAGCAGTCGTTGCATCGTCAGCAAAAAGTTGCGGCCATGGGTCGAGTAGACCCAACTGCTGCGCAGAATCAGGTGTTTGCATTGCACCTCGGTGATGGCCCGTTCGCCCGCCAGTTTGCTTTTGCCGTAGACCCCGAGCGGGTTGGGCGTGTCGTCTTCGTCATAAGGGCCGACTTTCGTACCGTCGAATACGTAATCGGTGGAGTAGTGAATCAGCGGGATACCGAGCGCCAGCGCTTGTTCGGCAAAGATACCGGGGGCGACCGCGTTGATGGCATAGGCTGTTTCCGGCTCGTTTTCAGCCAGATCCACCGAGGTATACGCCGCCGCATTGATGATCAGATCGGGCCGAACATCCTGCACCGTTTGGCGAATTTGATCGGGTTTGGTCAGATCGAGTTGATCGCGGCCTGGCACGATCAACTCGCCGAAAACCCCCAGTCGACGCTGTAACTCAAGCGAGATCTGACCCTGTTGGCCGCTTATTAGAAACTTCATGGCAACAGGTCAGCCTTTGCTGGGCTTGTACTGACGTTTACTCCACGATCAACCCCGTTCATTGTTCTTTCTCTGCCAACTTGGCGAGGTATTGGCCATAGCCGGTTTTGCCGAAGCAATCGGCACGCTCCAGCAATTGTTCACGGTTGATCCAGTGATTGTCGAAGGCGATCTCTTCAAGGCAGGCGATTTTCAGGCCCTGGCGATGTTCAATGGTCTGCACATATTGTGAAGCCTCAAGCAAGCTATCGTGGGTGCCGGTATCGAGCCACGCAAAGCCTCGTCCCAAGCGCTCGACGCGCAGATCGCCTCGCTTGAGATAGGCATTGTTGACGTCTGTGATTTCCAGTTCGCCGCGAGCCGAAGGTTTCACCGCCTTGGCAATCTCGATCACGTCATTGTCGTAGAAATACAGACCGGTGACCGCATAGCTGGATTTCGGTTGTTTGGGCTTTTCTTCGATCGACAGGGCATGGCCTTCGTCGTTGAAGTCGATTACGCCGTAACGCTCCGGGTCTTTGACCTGGTACCCGAACAAGGTGGCGCCAGAAGAGCGTTTTGCCGCTTTTTGCAACTGCTCGTAAAAATGCGAGCCATGGAAGATGTTGTCGCCGAGGATCAGACACACCGGATCTGCGCCGATGAACTGTTCGCCAATCAAAAATGCCTGGGCCAGGCCATCCGGTGACGCTTGCTCGGCATAGCTGAAGTTAACCCCCAATTGACTGCCATCACTTAGCAGATTGCGGTATTGGGGCAAGTCCCGGGGAGTAGAGATCACAAGAATGTCCCTGATGCCGGCCAGCATCAGCACTGAAATCGGATAATAGATCATCGGTTTGTCATAAACCGGCAACAGCTGCTTGGATATGCCTAGCGTAATCGGATGCAGGCGCGTGCCCGAGCCGCCCGCCAAAACGATGCCTTTCATCATGCGAGCAATTCCTGTGGATTGATGGCGCCCAGCCTTTCGCCTTGATAGCTGCCATCCTGAACACGACGGCACCACTGCAGATTAGCCAAATACCATTGGACGGTTTTGCGCAGGCCGGTTTCGAATGTCTCTTCGGGAACCCAGCCCAATTCGCGTTCGATTTTGCCGGCATCGATTGCGTAGCGCAGATCGTGGCCAGGACGATCCTGCACAAAGGTAATCAGGTCCGTGTAGTGCTCGACACCTTCAGGCTTCAGGGGAGCCAGTTCTTCAAGCAGCACGCAGATACCGCGTACCACGTCGATGTTTTTTTGCTCGTTGTGCCCGCCGATGTTGTAAGTCTCTCCGACCTTGCCTGCGGTCACCACTCTGAGCAGCGCCCTGGCATGATCTTCGACGAACAGCCAGTCACGAATTTGCTGGCCATTGCCGTACACCGGCAGCGGTTTGCCTGCCAAGGCATTGAGGATCACCAGTGGAATCAGTTTTTCGGGGAAATGAAAGGGGCCGTAATTGTTCGAGCAGTTGGACAGCAACACCGGCAGGCCATAGGTGCGATGCCAGGCGCGGACCAGATGGTCGGACGCCGCTTTGCTGGCTGAGTAGGGCGAGCTGGGTGCGTAGGGTGTCGTTTCCGTAAACAGATCATCGACGCCATGCAGGTCGCCATAGACCTCATCGGTGGAAATGTGATGGAAACGGAAGGCACTTCTTTGCGGCTCGGCGAGGCTTTGCCAATAAGCGCGGGCGGCTTCCAGCAGGCTGTAAGTGCCGACGATGTTCGTTTGTATGAACGCGGACGGTCCGTCGATAGAGCGATCAACATGGGACTCCGCTGCCAAGTGCATGATCGCGTGCGGCTGGAAACGTGCGAGCACAGCGCTTACGGTCGTTTGATCGTTGATATCGGCGTGGACGAATTCGTAGCGGGTGTCATTGGCAATGCTGGTCAGCGATTCAAGATTGCCGGCGTAGGTCAGCTTGTCCAGATTGAGTACTTCATGTTCGGTGTGTCGAATCAGCTGACGAACCAGGGCAGAACCAATGAAGCCAGCGCCGCCAGTGATGAGAATACGCATGTTGGCCAGGCCTTTTTTCGGTAAGTCGACAAGATACGATTGTAACCCCAGCATAAACCCACTCTTTACACTTTCTTTATGCCCTGCCATCCCCCTCGATCTCG
>NZ_RCNW01000109.1:0-9450 GCF_004307605.1 Pseudomonas sp. Sample_24 | reverse complement strand
ACATCTTCCTCACCGACCTGAGCCACTTCGCCAAGGTCAACGAGATCATGGGCAAATACTTCGACCAACCGTACCCAGCTCGCGCCGCTATCGGCGTGGCAGCCCTGCCCAAGGGTTCGCAGGTTGAAATGGATGCCATCCTGGTCATCGAGTAATGCGTGCGGCGCAGCCTATGGCTGCGCCAACGGCTCTGCTGTAAAGAAAGCTTGAAAGGATTCCACCCATGCGCAAAGCGCTTGCTCTTTCGCTGCTCGCCCTGTTCCTGGGCGGATGTGCCAGCGACCCTGCCGACCGTGATATCAGCGGCACCTGGATCAACCAGGTGGCGATTGACGCTGCATCCAAAGGCGTTCCCCTGCGTGAAGCGCTCCAGGCCTATGGCCCGAACCTGGAATGGGACGTCAACACCAAGGCCGGCCAGGCCCGCTACACCAATGGTTTTGAAAATGTCGACGGCAAGCTGCTCGGCGAAGAGTCCGGCGCCTGGAAAATCGACTTTTATGGCAGCTCCGGTAGCGAGCTCAAGCGCGACGGCAAACAATTGAGCCAGGCCGCCAGCGAAAACGAACCGGCCCAGGTCTTCGACCGTGCGTCGATTCCGGTACCGGATGGCGCTCCGATCGGCGCCAGCTTTGAACGCGCGCTGTATTCAGCCTACATGGGCGGCAGCTGGAAAGTCGTCAGCGGCCCCGGTGAAGGCAATACCGTGCAGTTCCAGGCCGACGGCCAAGTGACCGGCCTGCCAGGGAGTGACCGCTATGCCCTGTGTCTGGCGGGTGATTGCGCATCGATGAGCGGCGGCAACGACAACATGTGGCTGCAACTCAACGGCCAGGGAAATGCCTGGATCTTTGCCCGCAAAGGCAAAGAACTGGAAATCTTCCAGACCGTGAACACCGCGCAGGCGGATGAAATGCCCCAGTTCACATCGGGTGATCGCAAGTGGTTGCTCGAGAAACAATAAGCAACCCATTGAAAGCCACCCGCTTGTAGGAGCCGGCTTGCTGGCGATAGGGCCTTCAAATTCAACATCTGCTTTGAATCTGATACTGCTATCGCCAGCAAGCCGGCTCCTACAGGTTTTCGGGTGACTGAACGTCAGCTGCGGCCTTCAAGAATGGCTGCATAACCTTCACGAAAGCTCGGATACTTTGGCGTCCAGCCCAACGCTTTCGCCCGTGCATTGCTGCAGCGCTTGCTGCCCGTGCGCCGCACGCTGGCATCATCGGCCCATTCGGTCACACCCAGATACTCGCGCAACCAACCCACTACATCCGCCAACGCTGCCGGTGCGTCATCGACGCCAATGTAGACGTCATCCAGCTTCACTGCGCGCCGATCCGCCTCAAGCAGGCACGCCATCAACCCAGCGGCGTCATCGGCATGAATCCGGTTGCCATACAGCGGAGGATCGACCGCCACCCGGTACCCGCGGCGGACCTGAGTCAGCAGCCATTCACGACCCGGACCGTAAATGCCGGTCAAACGCACGATGCTGGCTGGAATGCCGCTGTTGAGCGCGATCTGTTCGGCTTCGAGCATCACTCGCCCAGAGTAACCAGCCGCGATGGCCGGCGAAGTCTCGTCGACCCATTCGCCCCCCTGCTGGCCGTAGACACTGCTGCTGGACACGAACAACAGGCGATTGGGCACCTGCCCATAATCGTCGAGCCACTCCAATACATGCTGCAAGCCCTGGATATACGCGGCGCGATAACCCGCTTCATCGTGATCGGTGGCGGCTGCGCAATAGACCACGTAATCCACCGCACCGACCGGCCAGGTCTGCGGACAGTCCTTATTGAACAGGTCGCCGGCAACGCCGATGACACCCTCGGGCAAGCGCGAAACGTCACGCCGCAACCCATGGACCTCCCACCCGCCAGCCAGCAGTTGCGTGGCGAGACGGCTGCCGACATCACCGCAACCGGCGATCAAAACAGAAGGCGCGGACATCAGAAAAACTCCCCTTGGAAACGCACAGACTAGCCCCGGTAATGGACGAGCGGCTAGCAATGAAGGAAAAAAAGATATGGGTCATTTACATGACTCCAAAGAACGCAACCTGGTGAACCGGATAGCGGACGCAAGCACACGGCTGCTCAGCGCAGAAGACATTTGCGAGAAGCTTTCCATCTTTCGCTCTACCTTCGATCGCTGGGTATAGAAAGCGCCACCCAAATCGTCGGGTAGCCCTTTTTATTGTCGACGATCCGCCGGATCAAACGGGAGGGCATGAATTAAATGCTTTAGCCGGTCAGCTGACAGCCTCGCCTGGTCACTCTGATTTTTTGGTATCGCGCCGCGTTCGAAGCCGTAACTTGCTCTAACTGCTCCAGGCACGCCGAAGGTTCGTCGAGTGATAGTTGCTTCAACGCTGCAACGTCAATATCCCACCACCGGCTCGCCAACATACGTTCAACCAAGGCTGGCGAGTGCCTGAACCGGATAACCTTGGCAGGCACGCCTGCGACGATGGCATAGGGCGGCACATCCTCAGCCACGACTGCGCGCGTGGCAATAACGGCGCCCGTTCCAACCTTCACCCCTTCCAGAATCATGGCGTTGTGACCAATCCACACGTCATGGCCAACCTCCGCCATTTCAGCCCTGGCTTGGTAAGCGAGCGGCGATGCGGTGTACTGAAAGGGATGTGAGCTCAACCACCCAGTAGGGTGCGTGTACTTTTCCTGACCGATGATCACCCCCGAACCAATCGAACAAAAACGGCCGATCGACGACACCAGCAATAGATGACCACCGCTGCGAATGTAGGTATGGGCGCCAATATCGAGACGTGGTGAATCGATATCAATCCTGCCCAAGGTAACGCCGTCCTCAAGGATCAATTCAGTCTTTTTGCTCAGGGAGTTCAATCCGCCGGCGAGCTTGCAATTACGCCCCCTAATCCAGCGCTTCCAGTACAAATTCTTTAGATAACTCACTTTGACTCCCTCCTGGTGCTTGATGCGCAATGCAGATCCTGGAGAGCTATTTCATCAGGAAGCGGATGAGCGGTATATCAGGAGTTTCTGAAATGGCCTGCATTTGAATAAAGCTGCTGGCAGGCTCAGGTGTTTCTTTCGCCTGAAGACGGCACCTGCCAGATCGGGAGCGGAAAACAAACGCGCCATAACAACCAAGACTTTCCCCGTCCGCCGACGGAATATGCGCGTTTTTGTGTGCAAATTTTTGCGCGGTGAAACCTCGTCCCCAAATCAGGCCCGGACAAAAACTTCGGTTTTCATTTTTTGACGGCCACAACCGGGACGATATGGAAATCGGAAATGTTCACATTACGTCAACAACCAGCGCCAATATGCGCTGAAAATTACAGAAGTAGTTGCGATCTCACTCAAGAAAGACCAGGCAACCAGTCATCGCGGGACGTAAATAAAGTTACTCTATTACTTTTGTTAACAAGAATTACTTGCAATAATGCACGCCACTTTTGTTCTCGGCCCTTCGAGGCCTGGAAGAACATGACCCGTTTTTCTCTCTCAGGTCCGGCCAGCATGACACGCAATCAACTCCCCGCTTCGCCAACCAAACGACCTCGCGCCTGGAGCGCAGTGGCCGCCGTGCTGCTCAGCCTGATGCTGGCGCCGACCGCCGCCTTCGCAGACGCACAAGCGCCTGCCACCCCGGCCGCCGCCGCATCCACCCCGGCCGAAAACGCCGCGCCTGTCGCGATCGACCCGGCCCAGCCAGCAGCCGCTTCGCAAGCGCTCGGCGAAAACGTCCCTGAAGTCCTCGAAGCCGACAACAGCCTGGGCATGGCGCATGACCTGTCGCCATGGGGCATGTACCAAAACGCCGACATCATCGTGAAGCTTGTGATGATTGGCCTGGCCATCGCGTCGATCATTACCTGGACCATCTGGATTGCCAAAGGCTTTGAGCTGATGGGCGCCAAGCGTCGTCTGCGCAGCGAAATCGCCCACCTGAAAAAAGCCACCACACTCAAAGAAGCCAGCGCCTCTGCGACCAAGCCGGGCACCCTCGCCAACCTGTTGGTCCATGATGCCCTGGAAGAAATGCATCTGTCGGCCAGCAGCCGCGAGAAAGAAGGCATCAAGGAACGCGTCAGCTTCCGCCTTGAGCGTCTGGTAGCAGCTTGCGGCCGCAACATGAGCAGCGGCACCGGCGTTCTCGCCACCATCGGTTCCACCGCTCCGTTTGTCGGCCTGTTCGGTACGGTGTGGGGCATCATGAACAGCTTCATCGGTATCGCTAAAACCCAGACCACCAACCTCGCCGTCGTGGCTCCCGGCATCGCCGAAGCCTTGCTGGCAACCGCACTCGGCCTGGTTGCGGCAATTCCTGCGGTGGTGATCTACAACGTGTTTGCGCGTTCCATCGCCGGTTACAAGGCGCAGGTGTCCGACGCTTCGGCAGAAGTCCTGCTGCTGGTCAGCCGCGACCTCGATCACCAGCCTGAGCGCAGTTCGCATCCGCACATGGTGAAAGTGGGGTAATCGGCCATGGGCCTGCATTTGAAAGAAGGCGCAGACGACGATCTGGCCGAAAACCACGAAATCAACGTCACGCCGTTCATCGACGTGATGCTGGTGCTGTTGATCATCTTCATGGTGGCGGCGCCGCTGGCGACCGTGGACATCAAGGTCGACCTGCCCGCCTCCACCGCCAAACCGGCGCCGCGGCCAGAGAAACCGGTGTTCCTCAGCGTCAAGGCCGACCAACGGCTGTTCCTCGGCGACGACGAAGTGAAAGCCGATGCCCTTGGCGCCACCCTCGACGCCAAGACCCAAGGCAAGAAAGACACGACGATCTTCTTCCAGGCCGATAAAGGCGTGGATTACGGTGATCTGATGAGCGTAATGGACAACCTTCGCTCGGCCGGTTATCTGAAGGTCGGCCTGGTCGGACTCGAGACGGCAGCCAAAAAATGATCGAGACGCGCCATAAGTTGACGCGTTACAGCGGTAGCCTGGCCATCGTGCTGGGTGTTCACGCGCTGGCCATCGCGCTGGCGCTGAACTGGACCGCCCGCCCGCCCATCGAACTGCCGCCGCAGGCAATGATGGTCGAGCTGGCGCCGGTTCCTGCCCCGCCACCGCCGGCACCGCCAAAGGTGATAACGCCGCCACAGCCACCAGCACCGGTGGAAGAACTGCCCATCCCGAAGCTGGCCGAAGCGCCCAAAGCCGAGATTGCGGTACCCAAGCCCAAGCCGCCCAAGCCCAAGCCGAAACCACCCAAGCCGGTGGAGAAAAAGCCTGAGCCGCCGAAGGAAAAACCGTCCGAGGAAAAACCGAGCGACGCGCAACCGACCCAGGCACCTACGGAGAAATCCGCTCAACCGGCGCCCGGTCCGTCACCCGCACAAGTGGCGGCCAAGGCCAGTTGGGAAGGCACTCTGCTTGCGCACTTGGCCAAGTACAAGAAGTACCCGGCCAGCGCGCAATCGCGGGGCAAGGAAGGCTTGAACCGTCTGCGCTTTGTCGTGGATGCCGAAGGCAACGTGCTGTCGTTCGAACTGGTGGGCCGCTCCGGTAACGCCGATCTGGACCGGGCTACCCTGGACATGATCCGCCGCGCCCAGCCGCTGCCCAAACCACCGGCCGACATGCTGAACAACGGCTCCATCGAAATCGTTGCTCCGTTTGTTTATTCGCTGGAAAAACGTCGACGGTAAACGTTTCCCCGCGCTCATCGGCTCAAACCAGCCTGCAAGGCACCGAAAGGTGCCTTTTGCATATCTGGAAACGGCAAACACGCATTGCCCGGTGTCACTCAGCACATACTGTCTGATAACGTGCGTCTATCGATTGCAGCCGGTATGCTTGGCTCGCAACTTCATGGACGCTTGCTATGACTCTTACAGAATTACGCTACATCGTTACCCTCGCCCAAGAGCAGCACTTCGGCCACGCGGCCGAGCGTTGCCACGTCAGCCAACCGACCCTGTCGGTGGGCGTGAAAAAGCTTGAAGACGAACTCGGTGTGCTGATTTTCGAGCGCAGCAAAAGCGCCGTGCGCCTGACCCCGGTTGGCGAAGGCATTGTGGCTCAGGCCCAAAAGGTACTGGAACAAGCCCAAGGCATTCGCGAACTGGCACAAGCCGGCAAAAACCAGCTGACCGCGCCGTTGAAAGTCGGTGCGATCTACACCGTTGGCCCATACCTGTTCCCGCACCTGATCCCGCAACTGCACCGGGTCGCCCCGCAGATGCCGTTGTACATCGAAGAAAATTTCACCCACGTCCTGCGCGACAAGCTGCGCAACGGCGAACTCGACGCGATCATCATCGCGTTGCCGTTCAGCGAAGCCGACGTGCTGACGTTGCAGCTTTATGACGAACCGTTTTATGTCTTGATGCCGGCCCAGCACCCATGGACGCAAAAAGAATCCATCGACGCCAGCCTGCTCAACGACAAGAGCCTGCTGCTGCTCGGTGAAGGCCACTGCTTCCGTGATCAAGTGCTGGAGGCCTGCCCGACCCTGACCAAGGGCAACGACGGTGCCAAGCACACCACGGTCGAATCCAGCTCGCTGGAAACCATCCGTCACATGGTTGCATCCGGTCTCGGCATCTCGATCCTGCCGTTGTCGGCAGTCGACAGTCACCACTACGCCCCCGGGGTGATCGAAGTTCGACCGCTGTCGGCTCCAGTCCCCTTCCGCACCGTGGCCATTGCCTGGCGCGCGAGCTTCCCGCGTCCGAAGGCGATCGAGATTCTCGCTGACTCCATTCGCCTGTGCTCGGTGGCTAAACCCGCTGCACCGGTAACGGCCGGTTAAGCCAACGCCATGACCGAGTTGTCGCAAGTGTCGGTGACGGCACTCAAGGGTGTCGGTGAAGCCATGGCCGAAAAGCTGGCCAAGGTCGGTCTGGAAAATCTTCAGGACGTGCTGTTTCACCTGCCGTTGCGCTACCAGGATCGCACCCGCGTGGTGCCGATCGGTGCATTGCGCCCGGGCCAGGATGCGGTGGTCGAAGGCACCGTGAGCGGCGCCGACGTGGTCATGGGCCGCCGTCGCAGCCTGGTGGTGCGCCTGCAGGACGGCACCGGTGGGCTCAGCCTGCGCTTCTACCATTTCAGCAATGCGCAAAAAGAAGGGCTTAAACGCGGTACTCGGGTTCGCTGTTACGGCGAAGCACGCCCCGGCGCATCGGGATTGGAAATTTATCACCCGGAGTACCGCGCCATCACCGGCGACGAACCGCCGCCCGTGGACGAGACACTCACGCCGGTCTACCCGCTCACCGAGGGCCTGACGCAGCAACGTTTGCGTCAACTGTGCATGCAAACCCTGACCTTGCTCGGCCCCAGCAGCCTGCCCGACTGGCTGCCCAACGAACTGGCCCGGGACTATCAACTGGCGCCACTGGCCGACGCGATCCGCTACCTGCACAACCCACCGGCCGATGCCGATGTCGACGAACTCGCCCTCGGTCATCACTGGGCGCAGCACCGTCTGGCCTTTGAAGAACTGCTGACCCATCAACTGTCCCAGCAACGTCTGCGCGAAAGCATGCGTGCGCTGCGAGCGCCAGCGATGCCCAAAGCCACCCGGCTGCCCGCCAGATACCTGGCCAACCTCGGCTTCAATCCCACCGGCGCGCAGCAGCGGGTCGGCAACGAAATCGCCTACGACCTCAGTCAGCACGAGCCGATGTTGCGGCTGATTCAGGGTGACGTCGGCGCGGGTAAAACCGTGGTCGCCGCCCTCGCTGCGCTGCAAGCCCTGGAAGCGGGTTATCAGGTCGCGTTGATGGCGCCCACCGAGATTCTTGCCGAGCAACACTTCATCACCTTCAAGCGCTGGCTCGAACCGCTGGGCATCGAAGTCGCATGGCTGGCCGGCAAGCTCAAGGGCAAAAACCGCGTCGCCGCGCTGGAACAAATCGCCAATGGCGCGCCGATGGTGGTCGGCACTCACGCCCTGTTTCAGGACGAAGTGCAGTTCAAGAACCTGGCGCTAGTGATCATCGACGAGCAACACCGCTTCGGCGTACAACAGCGCCTTGCCTTGCGGCAGAAAGGCGTCGGCGGGCGGATGTGCCCGCATCAATTGATCATGACCGCCACGCCGATTCCACGCACATTGGCGATGAGTGCCTACGCCGACCTCGATACTTCGATCCTCGACGAACTGCCGCCCGGGCGAACCCCGGTCAACACCGTGCTGGTCACCGACACCCGCCGCGTCGAAGTCATCGAACGGGTGCGCAGCGCTTGTGCCGAAGGGCGTCAGGCCTATTGGGTGTGCACGCTGATCGAAGAATCCGAAGAGCTGACCTGCCAAGCCGCTGAAACCACCTACGAGGACCTGACTGCCGCGCTCGGTGAGCTGAAGGTCGGCTTGATTCACGGCCGCATGAAGCCGCTGGAAAAAGCCGCAGTGATGGCCGAGTTCAAGGCCGGCAACCTGCAACTGCTGGTGGCCACTACCGTTATCGAAGTCGGCGTGGACGTGCCCAACGCCAGCCTGATGATCATCGAAAACCCTGAGCGCCTGGGCCTTGCACAACTGCACCAATTGCGCGGCCGCGTGGGCCGAGGCAGCGCGGCCAGCCATTGTGTTTTGCTCTACCATCCGCCGCTGTCACAGATCGGGCGCCAGCGCCTGGGCATCATGCGCGAAACCAACGACGGCTTTGTCATCGCCGAAAAAGACCTCGAACTGCGCGGGCCTGGCGAAATGCTCGGCACGCGGCAGACGGGCCTGCTGCAATTCAAGGTCGCCGACCTGATGCGTGATGCCGACTTGCTACCCGCGGTGCGCGATGCCGCTCAAGCCCTGCTGGAACGCTGGCCCGACCATGTCAGCCCGCTCCTCGACCGCTGGCTGCGTCACGGGCAGCAATACGGCCAAGTGTGAGCACCGTCGCAGTTTCTATCAGCTCGTTCCTACAGAGCTGGTTATACTCCTGCAATTGTTTTGAACTGGATCCAGACCATGACCGACGCAGCCCTCGCTCCCGAACTTCCGCACGCACCGTCGGTTATACGGATGCTGCTAGGCAAGCTGGGCATTGCCTATGAAGAGGTCCTGGACCATCACGGCCTGAATCCGGCGCGCAAGGTGCAAGCCGTCCTGCTCGATGACGCCGTTGGCACGCTGATGGTGCTGTTTGCGCAAAATCAGTTGCTCGACCTCAATCGCCTTACCGAACTCACCGGTCGCCGCCTCACGGCCGTACCGACTGAGCGCCTGGAAAAAATGCTCGGCAAACACAGCCTGAGCCTGCTGCCAGGCCTGCCATCACTGACTACCTCGCCCTGCCTGTACGAAGAAAGCTTGCTGCGTGAGCCGAGCCTGCTGGTCAATTCCGGCGAGCCGGGCGTGTTGCTGGAGATCTCCAGCGAAGCGTTCAAATCCATGCTCAGCAAAGCCAGCGCCGCCAACTTCGGCGAAGCGCTGACCAGCATCCGCCCGAACCTCGACCGCCCCGACGATGACCGCGAGGAAATCACCCAG
>NZ_RCNW01000317.1:0-1421 GCF_004307605.1 Pseudomonas sp. Sample_24 | reverse complement strand
TGTTCAACGATGAAACCGACGGCCATGTGGATAACTTCTGCTGCTACGTGCGTCCTGGCGAAGTGCTGTTGGCCTGGACTGACGACCCGCAGGACCCTAACTACCCGCGCTGCCAGGCGGCGATGAAAGTGCTGCAAAGCAGCACCGACGCCAAGGGGCGCCCATTCACAGTGCACAAAATGCCGATTCCGGGTCCGCTGTACGCGACCGAGGAAGAATGTGCCGGTGTCGATCCGGTGGATGGCACCCAGGAGCGCAATCCGTCAGTACGTCTGGCCGGTTCCTACGTGAATTTTCTGATCGTCAACGGCGGCATCATCGCACCGAGTTTCGACGACCCGCTTGATGGTCCGGCAAAAGAGATTTTGCAGAACCTGTTCCCCCAGCACGAAGTGGTGATGGTGCCTGGCCGCGAACTGTTACTGGGAGGCGGCAATATCCACTGCCTTACCCAACAACAGCCAGCGCCGCACAAAGAGTGAGTGCAGTTGTAACAGCTTGAGTTCATTGCTAAATCGGCTCAGGCAAACGTTTTCGTACTTTGCATCGCCCAAAGCCCGCAGCCACCAAGGACTGCGGGCTTTTTTGTATCCGCTGGTCGACCATCCAGCCACATTGGCATAGCTCTTGTATTGCACATGGGGCAAAACAGGGAGGGGAGAACTCAGTTGTTCTGTCATAAACCTTGGATAAGTTAGCCGCTCACAAACCGGGAGAGAGCGCTGAAATGAACGCCGAAGTGAATGTAGTGAGCGAGCGGGCAATGCATCCCCTGGCGGTAAACAGCGAATCGCTCCAGATTCTGGCGCATTGGTTCAAGTCCAATGGAACGCGTCCGATCAGTGAAACTGATCCGCGCCGGACGATGATCGAGCGCTACCCCGCTGGTTTGTTCAGCGAGGCGGAACTGGATGCGTTGTGGGATGTGATGGAAGGATAAAAAGAAAAACAACGGATTGATCAAAAAAAAAGCGCTGCCAGGATGGCAGCGTTTTTTTTGCGCGAAGTTTAGCGATCACCATTGCTCTTGTCGTTTTAGAGATTTTAGTTACCGGTTATCACCCTATATCCCGCTGTGGCGCCCACTGAATCGTCGATTGTGGAGCGTCAAGTTTGACTGGGGAAATACAGTGCAATTGAATGTTTCTGCCGCGTAAAGGGCTTTCTTAGATGTTTTTCGCCTAATTCCAGACGATTCATGAAATTGACACATGGTGAAGACCGCAGCTACGATTCTGCCCAACGCCTGTGGCCAACCGCCATGCCTAAAAAAATAAGAAAAAGGCCCGCCGCGAGAATTCGTGTGCGGGCCTTTTTGTTTGCGGAACGAAAAAAGAGCGCGATAGTGCCGTTTCAGCCGTTCGACACAGCGCGTTTCAACCCGTAATAAGGAAAACAAAATGTTGAACAAGCGAATCAGT
>NZ_RCNW01000122.1:0-1424 GCF_004307605.1 Pseudomonas sp. Sample_24 | reverse complement strand
CCATCATCAGCATGCAGTAGATCGCTTCGTGAACGCCGGCGGCGCCCAGGGAGTGGCCCGACAGGCTCTTGGTGGAGCTGATGGCCGGAGCCTTGTCACCGAACACTTCACGCACACCTTTCATTTCCGCGACGTCGCCGACCGGAGTCGAGGTGCCGTGGGTGTTCAGGTAGTCGATCGGGGTGTCGACGGTGGACAGTGCCTGCTGCATGCAGCGAATCGCACCTTCGCCGCTTGGGGCGACCATGTCGTAGCCGTCGGAAGTCGCGCCGTAGCCAACGATTTCCGCGTAGATCTTCGCGCCGCGAGCCAGAGCGTGTTCCAGCTCTTCGACCACGACCATGCCGCCACCGCCGGCGATGACGAAACCGTCACGGTCGGCGTCGTAGGCGCGGGAGGCTTTTTCAGGGGTGTCGTTGCGCTTGCTGGACAGGGCGCCCATGGCGTCGAACAGGAACGATTGGCTCCAGTGCTCTTCTTCACCGCCGCCGGCGAAAACGATGTCCTGCTTGCCCATCTGGATCTGTTCCATGGCGGTGCCGATGCAGTGCGCACTGGTGGCGCAGGCAGAAGCGATGGAATAGTTCAGGCCCTTGATCTTGAATGGAGTGGCCAGGCAAGCGGAAACGGTGCTGCTCATGGTCCGCGTTACGCGGTACGGGCCGACGCGCTTGACGCCTTTCTCGCGCAGGATGTCCAGCGCTTCCATCTGGTTCAGCGTGGAGGCACCACCGGAACCGGCGATCAGGCCGGTACGCGGGTTGGACACTTGCTCTTCGGTCAGGCCGGAGTCAGTGATGGCGTCTTTCATGGCCAGGTAGGCGTAAGCCGCTGCATGACCGACGAAGCGATAGATCTTGCGATCGATCAGCTCTTCAAGGTTGAGGTCGATGGAGCCGGAAACCTGGCTACGCAGACCCATTTCAGCATATTCCGGGTTGAACCGGATGCCAGGGCGGCTTGCACGCAGGTTAGCGGAGACGGTCTCTTTGTCATTGCCCAGGCACGAAACAATGCCCAGACCAGTGATAACGACGCGGCGCATGCGAATAACCCTTAGAAGTTGTCAGTGGAGGTGAACACGCCGACCCGGAGGCCTTCGGCGGTGTAGATTTCGCGACCGTCGACAGTGACCGAACCGTCGGCGATGGCCAGGTTCAGCTTGCCCTTGAGGACGCGTTTGATATGGATGTTATAGGTGACTTTCTTGGCGGTCGGCAGGACCTGGCCGAAGAATTTCACTTCGCCCGAACCCAGCGCACGACCGCGGCCCGGCAGGCCTTGCCAGCCGAGGAAGAAGCCGACCAGTTGCCACATGGCATCGAGGCCCAGGCAGCCCGGCATCACCGGATCACCTTCGAAGTGGCAAGCGAAGAACCACAGGTCCGGATTGATATCCAGCTCGGCGACCAATTCACCTTTGC
>NZ_RCNW01000527.1:0-9456 GCF_004307605.1 Pseudomonas sp. Sample_24 | reverse complement strand
GCCCGATGTGGTTGATCACCTCGACCATGGCGCGGTTAATCGGGTCGTCCAGCATGTCCTTTACGAAACTCCCGTCAATCTTCAGGAAGTCTACAGGCAAATGTTTCAGATACGCGAATGAGGACATACCGGCGCAAAAATCGTCGAGCGAAAACAGACAACCTAAGCCTTTGAGTTCATTGATGAATCTGATTGCACTGCCAAGATTTGAAATGGCGCTGGTTTCGGTGATTTCAAAACAAATCATTTCAGCGGGAATTGAATACGTCACGAACTGTTCGCGCAGGAAGTCGAGAAACGCCTCATCTCCGATGGTTGTGCCTGACAGATTGATCGCACACATGGCCAGCGGCCCGCAATGCGGCTCGGCCCGGCATTGGGCAATGATCTTGAATACGTTCTGTACGACCCAGCGATCGATCGAACTCATCAGGCCGTAACGTTCCGCCGCCGGAATAAAGCTGTCGGGCAGAATCATGCGCCCGGCTTCATCATGCAGACGCAGCAGAATCTCTATATGCCCGCCGCCCGAGTCGACGCCCAGGGGCGCGATTTCCTGTGCGTACAGACAGAAGCGGTCCTCTTCCAGCGCCATGTGCAGGCGCTGCACCCAGGCCATTTCGCCGAAGCGCAGGGACAATTCCGAATCATCGGGGTGATAGACCTGAACCCGATTGCGGCCCTTCTCCTTGGCCATGTAGCACGCCATGTCGGCAGCGCGCAGCGAGGCTTCAAGCGTGGTCGGATTCTGCGAAACGTGCACCAGACCGATACTCACGGTGGTCACGAATGGCCGGCCCTTCCAGACGAAGTGCAAATTCTGCACAGTCTGGCGCAGCGACTCGGCGATTTTCTCCGCGGCCTCTGGCCCGCAGTTTTCCAGCAGGATGCCGAACTCGTCCCCCCCCAGCCGGGCCAGGGTATCGCCTTCACGCAAACCCGATTGCAGCAGCGCGCAGATATGCCGCAGCAACTCGTCACCCGCGGCGTGGCCGCAGGTATCGTTGACCAGTTTGAACTGGTCCAGATCGAGAAACATCAAAGCATGCCGCCCTGATTGGCGCGTCAGGTTATGCAGCGCCTGCTCCAGGCGATATTCGAATTCACGGCGATTGGCGAGGCCGGTCAAGGCGTCATGAGTCGCCTGCCAGGACAGATTGGCGATGTATTGCCGCTCCTGAGTCATGTCGTGCAACACCAGCACCGTGCCGCTGACCTTGCCGGCATTGCTGATTGGCGCCCCCACCAGCGTCACCGAAACCGTGCTGCCATCGAGGCGTTGAATCAGTTTTGAATGCTCGCTGCCACCGCTGAGTTGCCCACTGAGAATATGTTCGATCAAGGTAAAACCATCGGACTGGGCGTTTTCATCCAATAGATTGAACAACGCCGCGAGCGGCAATCCTGCGGCCTGCTCGGCCTTCCAGTGAGTCAACGCCTCGGCGGCCGGATTCATGTAGGCGATGGCGCCATCCACATCCGTGGTAATCACCCCGTCGCCAATCGATTGCAGGGTGATTTGCGCCCGGTCCTTTTCCAGCTGCAAGGCATCGGCAAATTCATGGCGCTGCTTGAGCAGTTTGTGAGTACGCATCAACGCCAGCACGATCAAGCCCAGGGCGGTGGCGAGGTTGGTCAGCAGCAACAAGCGAAGAATCATCCGCGAGCCTTCGCCCAGCGCGTCACTGAAGGCTTTCGCCGCCGGTGTCACTTCATCATTGATGGCAAAGATCTGCGCCTTCCAGCGCTGGATGTCCGCCGCCGAAGTCGGGTGGGCGGTGATGTGCTCGTGCATGTCACGTGCAACGTCGTCGAGCTTGACCAAATAGTCGTCACCCACCGTCCACAGGTCGATGGCTTTCTCCAGATAACTGAAATGACGGAAATTGAGGTACAGCCAGATCAGACTGGAGACGTCGTCCGGGTGGTTACCGCCCTTGAGAATGGCCAGCCGCGCTGCTTCGATATCGGGCGGTTGCTGATCCAGCGCCACGCGCAATTCATGCCCGCCCTGAGGAACGGAAATGGCCTGCTGATACTTGCGGAAAATGTCCTGATCGCCGTTGTCGGCATAGAGATTGAGGTAATAGATGGCGTCTTTCTGGCCCTTGGACCAAAGGCTTTCGCCGGCAACATAGCCGCGAACCGCCGACAGCACATACAGGCTAACGCCGCCCAACAAGGCTTGGAACAGCACAACGGCGATAAAAGGCCAGACGATGCCCAACAGCCGTGGCGATCCGAGTGTCCGCGTTTGATTCATGTGTTCCCTTGTAATAGCACTGCTTGACCGTCATCCGGACGAATTCGCTGTAGCTAGACTAGGGTGAGTTCAAGGTTCCGGCAAGCGGAGGTTCAGCCTCGGTCACTCTAAACACAGCCATAAATATGTACAGCCACAGCAGATTTCGAGATCGATTTACTGGGCACTCGAGAATTCCCCTACGTGTTGTTGCGGGAATTGATTTCACGAGGAGTGCCACATGACATCGACACCTTTAGCTAAACCCGACACACCGGCTGCCAAAGAAGTTCGTGCCCGACAAGAGTTGGGACTGGATGACGGTCCGGATATCGATTATTTCATTGCCCGCCCTACAGCTCAGGATCAACAACGCTTCAAGACCTTGCAACGCAACGCCCCCACGCTTGCACAGTCTCTGACCATCAACCAGTACAAGACAAAACTCATCAATGCTCAAATCGTCGATACCGTTAAAACCTTTATCAGCAGTGAATCGTCGCTGATCCGTCATTTGGGCGGCGATGTACTGCGTCTGGCCTCCGAAGAGCAATTGCGTACAACGCCCTCGGTAATTCTCCAGGAAATCTTGAGCGCGCCCCGAACACAGGAACTTGCAGACCAACTGCTGAAGAAACTCAAGTGGTATGGCGCGCACCCCGGCGAACAGACGTCGACGTCCGTACGCAATCAACTGATTTGCAAAGCCATATGCCTCTATTTTCAGGAGTCGTCGGCTGACGACTCGCAAGTACTCGCCGGCTTCCGCTGGCAAGATCCGGCACGTTGGGGCAAAAGCTACCAGAGCCTGCGCAGCGAATTCGAACAGCACTTGCTGCACACCCGGCGGCTCACCAATATCAAGGATGCGATATTACTGGCGCGCGTGTACGAGACCCGCCTCTCGAAGGACTTCGCTGTGCGCGACATCCCGCCCGACCTTCCCTACAAAAGTTCGGTGGTGTGGGTGAACTTCATGCACGGCGTGCTGCTGGCAGATGAACTCGGCCTGAATCGATCGCAAACCCTGTCCTTTCAACAGCTCGTCGACCTGCCCCTGTCCCGGAGCGCCGACGCCTCGTCCGAACAACTTGAGCAGATTACCCGACTGAGGATGGGACCGGCACTGGAATGGGCGATCTGCTGTGGCATCGTTCAATCGCGCGCAAACTCGGATTACGACGAGAACGATATGACGCGGGCGACGGCCGCCCTGGAAAGCCACAGCGAGAGCCTGAACAAAGCTGTCATGACCCTCGATTTGCCACCCCCTGAAAGGCTGAAAATGGCCAAGCAGGCGAAAGATGATGTGTTTGGCGAAGCAATGTTCGAATCGGACGGGCGCAAGTTGTTGCGCGATGATCCACCAAGCAGCCTGGGCTCCAAGGATATGCCCTCGTTGAACCTGCCAGGCGATGCATTCCTCGATGTCTATGCCGATGGTCAGCTCGATGACGGCAGAAAATTTTTTGTCACCCAATCCGATGGCAAGACACGAACCAGTCTCTGGATCAAAATCGACGACATGCGAACCGTGCATCATGAGCCGTTTCGCAAAGACCACAGGGGCATCGAAAGGCCTGTGCTAACCCGATACGGGGGCAAGACGCTGCCTGATATCAACCAGCAGTTTGCAACGGACTTTGCACACTACCTCTCGAAAATCAGGACGGCCTATCAGACTCTGATCGCCAGTCTGCTGACCTCGCTGCCACTGGCCGACCGCCAGGCCCTCGTAGAAGGTGACGTCCGCCTGCTGAGCCTGCACCTGGAGCAGGCACGCATCGAAGCAAGCGGCGATATCCGGCCACGAAAAGGTTTCGTTCTACAGGTGACCCACAATCATGAAATCACCTATTACGAACTGATACCCAGCGCCGGCATGATTCGTCGCAGAGACCACTTGAGGTTTTCAACCGTCGAAGGCGTCCGCACCACGTACCCCTTGCACGCTTCGATTCCTGGACAAACATACTCTGCTGAAATCAGCACCTCGCTGCTTCTTGACTGGTCTGCGCACTTGAACGGCACCAGGCCCGCTGACAAGGCGTATTGCATAGCGATCCTCGGCGTGGTCGGTGACGTGCCTGCCACCGCCAATACCGAAGGAACGGCACAGGTCATCACCCGTTTGAATGCAGTGGCCCAATACATTGCAACAAACTTTCTGTACGTCGATGAAAGCCAATTACGTGCCCAGGCACGTGGCATGACAACATTCGACACTATCAGGGCCAGGAACGAACAACGGCGCAATACTTTCGTAGAGATTGCCAAAGCGTTTGTACCCTTCTGGGGCAGTATTGACGATCTTCTGTCAGGCCAGATACTCACAGGCGTGATCGGACTCGCCATGGACCTGGCTTCTTTCGTCAGTCCCATCGGGAAATTCATGGCGGGGTCGGTGCGTTTGATCAGGGCCGCGACCACAGCCTCGCGCATGGCCGTCAAAGCAAGTCTGCCTTCCTTTTCAACCTTGACCCGAAAACTGCTGGTCGCGTCGCTGCGCAACCTGAACCCGTTGGACGGGGTTCCGTCATTGCTCAAGGCCATCGGCAGCGGTACGTGGAAAGGGCTGTATACGGCGGGCCGCTTTGGTGTCAGTGGACTGAGAAAACTGGCAGGAAACACCGACAGCTACCGACTGGTTCACAACCTGCCCCAAGCAACCGACCCCGGGCGCTGGAAACCTCTGACATCGAGTGATCGACTGGCAACGATCGACGGTGTCGATGATGTACTCGTGCGCAACACCAGCCCGTCGGACCTGACCCGATTCCACCCGGTCGACCCGGTAACGTCATTGCCCTATGGTCCCCGCCTGCACAATCACAGCGACAACCTCATACATGGCCGGTCAACCTTCAAAACGTTAGCCCCCACCGATACGCACACGCTGGTAGAACTTCCGGAGCAAGCCCGTATCCGTGAAGTACTCGAAGTCGATGGTCGTACCACTCTGTTCGTGGATGACATCCCCTATCGACTGGACAACGACCAACTGCGTCGTGCCGACTTGATTGATGACCAGGCGATGTTCAAATCCTTGCCTTGCCGGGTACGCCGCCATCCGGGTGCCGATGTCTGCAAGACCACATTCGTCACCGTCGATCCGGCACCGACGCCGGCCATTGGCAGTTTCGACGAGACTAAAGGCTGGGCGCCGTGGTTCGGAGACAGTATCTATACGCCGGCCACTGCGGATCGGGCGATGTTGCTTAAAACCCTGAAGTCTAAAAGATCGCTCCCGGCTACAGTGGAGTTCCAGAAAGGGATCTATGGCAGGATCAAGGTAGAAATCCCCTACGGCAAACAGGGTCAGTTCGACACCTTCGAAGCCGGTGCCATCATCATCCCGGCGATAGACGAATCCAAGCGCTACGTGTTTACCCGCCTGGATGCCGGACACTTTTATGTCGCCGAACTGGCACAAGGTCAAAACCTGACGGACAAACTGAATCTCAGGAAAGCTTCGAGATTGCCGGAAGATCTCAATCAAGAACTGCTCACGGTCTACACCGGTTCATTGAATGCCAACAATGTGGCAAGGATTCACGGCACGCCGGCAGTGGAGCGAGCGTTGCAAACCATGGAAGAGATTGCCATTCCGATTGGAGGCCACGTGAACCCGCCGGACACGCTCAAGCTGCTCAAAGTCGATACCAGTCCAGGCGAAGCGGTGCTGTTCGATCACTCGACCCGAATGATTGTCACGCAGTTGCCCAAAGGGGCAACCAGTTGGTCGCGAAGCAAGGTCGCATCAGAAGATTTCCGGAAAAGAACCGTGGAAATCTTCGATACATTGTTCCTTGAGCCGAGCACCGTGCTGAACAATGCCGACAGCGCATTGAATATCAAGAAAACGATGATGAAGCTGCACAAGCTTATCCCTTACAACCAGCGTTCATTCAATCCCAGAAACATCGCCTACGCGGAAGTCGTCACGGCCACCGGGAAGCGCGAGGTCTATGTCAGTGTTTCGGGGGCGCAGGGGGCGACCGGGCATCTGCCTTTGTTCAAACAGAATCTTGGCGCAGATCAGATCAGGGTCGGTGAAACGACTTACTTCAATGTCGATATGAATCAGGAATTTCCCAACACATCACTGCTCGTGTCGAATGAAGGAAAACTGCTCGCTGTGCCGGCAACCATAAAGGAAATTGATAGCTATCACCCGGCACTGACGCGCAGGCCCACATCACTGGACAGTGAAAGCAAGTTGATCAGCGCCATTCGCGAAAAATACCCCGATGCCGGATCGATCGAAACCGTGAACGTCGCTACCACCATGCCACCTTGCGAATCGTGTTCGGTGGTGGTCAAGGAGTTCGGTTTCGACGGCGGTGAAAATGCTTTGAACGTCCTGTGGAACTGATCTAGTGCTGCTGCAAATGCCCATACAACTTGGCATACAAGCCGCCGTCGGCAATCAACTGCTGGTGATCGCCATCCTCGGCAATCTGCCCACCGTCGAACACCAGCACACGGTCTGCCTGTTTTACCGCCGATAGCCGGTGGGCAATGATCAGCGTGGTGCGGTTGCTGAGGAACCGCGCCAATGCCTGGTGCAGGTTGTATTCGGTGGCGGCGTCCAGCGCTGAGGTGGCTTCGTCCAGAATGACCACTTTCGGTTCAGCCAGGACCATCCGCGCGATGGCCAGGCGCTGGCGCTGACCGCCGGACAAACGCACGCCGGACCGCCCGACAATGCTGTCCAGGCCGTTGGGCAGTTCATGGATGGTGGCGTGCAATTGGGCGATTTCCAAGGCCTGCCAGCAGGCCTCGTCGCTGCGTTCGCGGCCCATGGTCAGGTTGGCGCGCACCGTGTCATTGAACAACGCCGGATGCTGCAGGACCACCGCGACGTTTTCCCGCACCGTTTCCAGGCCGATTTCCTGCTGGGTCGAGCCGCCGAAGCGAATGGTTCCCGCCAGCGGCGTGTACAGGCCCAGCAACAACTGCACCAGCGTACTCTTGCCGCCACCGCTGGCACCGACGATGGCCACTTTTTCACCGGGGGCGATAGACAGGTTCATCTGGTTCAACACCAGCTCGTCGCCATAACCGAAACTCAAGCCCTGGACCTCGATACCGACAGTTTCGCGTCCGGTGAACGGGTCGACGCCCTTGGGGTATTGCGGCTCATCGGCGCGCGACAGCAGCTCGTTGATGCGCGACAGCGCACCGCCCGCCGCGTAGAAGGCGTATTGCAGGTTCAGCAGTTGTTCGACCGGACCGATCATGAACCACAAGTAGCTGAACACCGCGAGCATCTGGCCGATCGACAGGTCGGAAAACAGCACCGTGAGCATGGCGGCGGCGCGAAAGATATCGATGCCGAACTGGAACAACAGACCGCTGGCCCGGTTCGAGGCGTCGGTTTTCCATTGGGAATTGACCGCGTAATCGCGAACTTCCCTGGCCCGCAGCCCCAATCGACCGAGGAAAAAGCCCTGACGGTTGCCGGCGCGCACTTCCTGGATGGCATCCAGGGTTTCGGTCAGCGCCTGGGTGAATCGCGAGGTGCTGTCGTTCTCGAGTTTCTTCAGGTGTTTGACCCGTTTGCCCAACTGCACCGTGGCGTAGATCACCAACGGGTTGAACAGCAAAATCAACAGCGCCAGTTTCCAATGCATCCACATCAGAATCCCGGCGGTGCCGACCAGGGTCAGCATGGCCACCAGGAAGCGGCTGAGGGTTTCACCGACAAACTTGTCCACCGTGTCCAGGTCGGTGACCAGATGAGTGGTGACGGTGCCACTGCCCAGGCTTTCGTATTCACCCAGTGAAATACGCTTGAGGCGTTCGATCAGGCGGATGCGAATGCGGTAGACGATGTCTTTGGCCAGGGCAGCGAACAACCGCGCCTGAAGCACGTTGAACAGCAACGCCGCGCAACGCAGGGCCAGGGTCACCACCAGCATCAGGCCAATGTAACCGGCGGCTTTTTGCCAAACCTCAGGCAGCGCGAGGTTCATGATTTTCAGCGCGGCGTCACCGTGCCCCAACAGCACTTCATCGACCAGCAACGGCAGCAGCAACGGGATCGGCACACTGCACAGCGTCGCCAGTACGGCAACGCCGTTGGCGATCCAGAGCGATTTCTTGTGATGAAGCGCCAGACGACGGATTTCCGCCCAGCTCAAGCGGTCGACACGTTTAGCGGTTACGGCTTCGTCGGGCAGGTCATGCACAGGCAGCGCGCTCCAGCCAGCGGCCGAGCAGCGGGGACAAAACGCTCAAAGGCTGATAGCCATTGGTCAGCAACGCCAATTGCCCGTTTCGCTCAGCCAGCAACGTGGGGAAACCGGCGATGCCCAGGTCCTGGACCCAGGTGAAGTCGGCAGCCGTCGCGGCATGCGTATCGGCACGATCAAACGCTGCTGCGAATTCGATACGCGGCAGACCGGCCTGTTCTGCCAGCTCCACCAGGACACTGGCGCGCGTGACATCGCGACCTTCAGCATAAAAGGCATGTTGAATCAGGCCGAGCAGTTTCCAGGCACAATCCGGCGCCAGGTTGCGAGCCGTCACCAGCGCACGGCAGGCAGGTTCGGTGTCGTAGACAAAACCGTCAGGCAACGCGCCCTCACGCTTGAACGGCTGGCCGGTAGCCTCGGTGACCGCCTGCCAGTGCTCAAGGATATAGCGCCGGGTGGTCGGTTCCAGCGCGGCGCCACTGCCGGTGCGCAAACCGCCCACTACCAGATGCACATCCACTCCGGCGGCCGCCGCCTGCTCTACCAATGCGTTTGCAACCGGAGCAAAGCCCCAGCACCAGGAGCACATCGGGTCCATCACATAGAGCAGGCGCGCAGACATGGTTCAGGCCTCGGAAGATGATGCTTGCTTGTAGTTGTAGCCGATCGGGTGAGGCATGTTGCGGGCCTTGGCCAGTTCGATCTGCTTTTGCCGATCGATGGCGCTGCGCCGGGTTTTCTCGCTCAGTTTGTCCCAGCAATGCGGGCAGCTGATACCGGCTACGTAGTGCTCGGAGGCGCGATCCTCGATGCTGACCGGCGTGCGACAGGCATGACATTGATCGTAATCACCTTCGCTCAGGTCATGGCGAACGGTCACGCGGTTATCGAACACAAAGCAGTCACCCTGCCACTTGGTTTCTTCCTGTGGCACCTCTTCGAGGTACTTCAGGATGCCACCCTTGAGGTGATAGACCTCATCGAAGCCTTCGCTGAGCATGTAGCTCGAAGCCT
>NZ_RCNW01000447.1:0-9490 GCF_004307605.1 Pseudomonas sp. Sample_24 | reverse complement strand
AACGTGTTCTGACATATCGGTATCCCTCACAGTGATTGTTTTTGTTGTTCCACTGATGTTGCGTATTCCTTGCAGGGGGTGATGCTCGATGTCCGTGAAACCAGTAACGTCCCTGTGGGAGTGGGCTTGCCCGCGATTGGGAAGGGTCAGTCAGCATGAATGTTGACTGTCATGCCGTCATCGCGGGCAAACCTGCTCCCACAGGGATGGTGTTTGCAGCATTTAAAATCATGTGTGCCGCTTTCTCCGCGATCATCAGCGTAGGCGAACAAGTGTTGCCGGAAGTGATGCGCGGCATGATCGACGCGTCGGCGATGCGCAGGCCGGGAATGCCATGCACGCGCAGATCGGCGTCGACCACCGCGTCTGCGTCGTTGCCCATCCGACAAGTGCCCACCGGATGGAAAATCGTGGTGCCGATGCGCGCGGCGGCTTCGTGCAGTTGTTCTTCGCTTTGCAGCTTGTCTCCCGGCAGATATTCGACCGGTTTGAACGCCTTCAGGGCCGGTGCGGCAACGATGCGCCGGGTCAGGCGAATCGCATCGGCGGCGACCCGCAAGTCTTCCGGATGGCTCAGGTAGTTGGGTTGTATCAGCGGTGATTCCTGCGGGTTGGCCGAACGGATCTCCACCCGGCCACGGCTCTGCGGGCGCAAGTCACAGACCGACGCGGTAAACGCTGGGAACGTATGCAATGGTTCACCGAAGCGCTCCAGCGACAGTGGTTGCACGTGGTATTCAAGATTGGCCGAGGTCTGCTCCGGACCGGAGCGGGCAAACGCACCGAGCTGGCTCGGCGCCATCGACAGCGGGCCGCTGCGGTCGTACAGGTAACGCAGGCCCATGCCCATTTTGCCCCACAGGCTGCCAGCGATTTGATTGAGGGTGCGGGCGTTTTCCAGTTTGTAGATCAGCCGCAGTTGCAGATGGTCCTGCAGGTTGCCGCCGACGCCGGGCAGTTCATGGACGACGCCGATGCCCAAGCGTTGCAGCAGCGGGCGAGGGCCGATACCGGAGCGTTGCAGGATGCTTGGCGAGCCCACGGAACCGGCGCAGAGGACGATTTCCTTGCGCGCCTTGAAAGTTTTCGGCTGATTTTGCCAGCGGGCGCTGACCGCTGACGCGCGGCCGTTTTCCAGCAATACGCGGTCAACTTCAACGCCGGTCAACACGGTCAGATTGGCGCGGTTGCGCACCGGTTTGAGGAATGCCTTCGCCGCGTTCCAGCGGATGCCGGCCTTCTGATTGACCTGGAAGTAACCGCAACCTTCGTTGTCGCCCTGGTTGAAGTCATCGATGCTGGCGATGCCGCTTTGCTCGGCAGCGCTGCGGAACGCATCGAGAATCGGCCATGACAAACGCTGGCGTTCGACCCGCCAGTCGCCGCTGGCACCGTGAAATTCGGAGTCGCCGGCAAAATGGTTTTCGCTTTTCTTGAACAGCGGCAACACGTCCTGCCAGCGCCACCCGGGGTTGCCTTCGGCTGCCCAGCCATCGTAGTCCCCGGCCTGGCCACGCATGTAGATCATGCCGTTGATTGACGAGCAGCCGCCCAGCACTTTGCCCCGTGGGTAACTCAGGGCGCGACCCTGCAGGCCAGGTTGAGCTTCGGTCTTGAAGCACCAGTCGGTGCGCGGGTTACCGATGCAGAACAGGTAACCCACGGGAATATGAATCCATGCATAGTTGTCGCGGCCACCGGCTTCGAGCAACAGAACCCGGTGTTGTGGGTTGGCCGATAGCCGATTGGCCAGCAAACACCCGGCGGGACCGGCCCCGACCACGATGTAATCGTATTCATCAAGGGAAGACTGCATCCCTGACCTCGTCTTGTTGTTCTTGTTGTCGGTCATCCTAGTTGTTAGCTTTCGTCAAAAGAATGTTAGTTTTTGCGCAGCTGCTGTGCGTTTTTAAACAGCGACGACCTAAGGATGGACGATGTTCGACTGGAATGACCTGCGGTTTTTTCTCGAATTGCAGCGCAGCGGGCGTTTGCTTACCGCTGCCCGCCGTTTGAACACCACGCACGCCACCGTGGCGCGGCACATCGAGGCCATCGAAAAGAGCCTCGGCACCGCGCTGTTCGTGCAGCATGCCCAGGGGTATGAACTAACCCCGTCCGGCGAAGCGCTGCTCAAGCATGCGGAAGCCATGGAGAACGTCGCGCTGTTGGCACAGGAGGAAATCACCCAGTCCACGGCACCGCTGGGCAAGATCCGCGTCGGGGTCACAGAAGGGCTGGGCATCATGTTTCTATCCAGCCGCATGAACGGTTTGTTCGAACGTTACCCGGGGCTGGAAGTGGAACTGGTCGCGGTGCCGCGGTTTGTCAGCATTCTCAATCGCGAGGCGGAAATCAGCATCCACCTCGAACGGCCATCGGCGGACATGCTGGTCACGCGCAAGCTCACGGACTATCGCCTGGCCCTCTACGCCAGTCAGGACTACCTCGATCGTTCGCCGCCGCTGGGCAATCGAGAGGATCTGGGGCGCCATGCGTGGATCGGCTACGTCGACGACTTGTTGTTCAGTCAGGAACTGATGTTCCTCAACAGCTTCTGCCGCAACCCGCAGGTGGTCTTTCACAGCACCAGCGTTATCGCTCAGCAACAGGCTGCGCGCGCAGGTCTGGGGATTGCCGTTTTACCGTGCTATATGGCCAGCGCCGATCCCGGGTTGGTACTGCTGTTTCCCGATGAAAGCATTCTGCGCAGCTACTGGATCAGTACCCGGCGCGAGCTGCACAAATCGGTTCGGCTGCGGGTGATGTGGGATTACGTGGTGGAGTTGTGTGAGCGCGAGCAGGGGTTGTTGTTGGGTTAAGGAAGGATTTCAAACGCCGTACTGGCCAGCCGTTCGCCATTGACCAAGATGTGCACCGCATGGCGACCGGCGTAATGCCTGCGGGTGGTCAGTTCTTTGATGTGCTGGCCGCGGCTCAGTTGCTCGGTGGCTTTGCCGGGCAACGTCAGGGCTTTGAGCTTGAACACCTTGGCCGAGGTGCTGCCGTTGGCTTTCACGTAGTCGATGGCATAGTCGATCACCAGTCGCTGGCTGTCCTCGACCCTGGATTTGACGGCAAAGGACAGGGTGATTTTCTCCCCCAGGCCAATCACTGGCGGGTTGACTCGCACATCGACGATCTCGACTTCAGGCTTGCCACCCGCGCCGATGATCGCCAGCGCTCGAGGGTTGCCCTGTTTGATCAGGCTGCGTAGTGCATGTTTGGCGATCCACGCGGTGTGTTTGTTGTCCAGCGACCAGCCTTCAATCAGCTCAAGCACCCAGTCGGGATGATCCTTGGTGATGTCGTTCAAGTGGTTGGCCACGGACTTGCGCACATACAGGCTGGTGTCGGCCTTGAGATTGTCGAGGATCTTCGCCGCCAGGCTCGGGTCGGCCTGGACTTGCTCCAGGCGAAACGACCACGGCAGTCGCGGACGGCAACCTTCACTGGCCAGCCTCCGGACATGCTCGTTGTCGTCCAGTGACCAGTCGTGCATCAGCTTCAGCGAGCGCTCGAGGTCCCTGCGCAGGAAGTGGCGAATGGCAAACTCCGAGGAACCGAATGCAGTGAAGTACTTGAGCGCGTCCATCGATACGTCGAAGCGGTCGGCACCATAAGCCGCCACGTACTGCGGCAGGCACATGCTGACGAAGCCACTGTTGAGACGCGGGGCGAGTGCGCGCAGGACTTCGAGCGATGCTTCATAACCCAGCGGCAACACCGCGTGCAGGCATTCGCTGACGCGTGCCATGCGTTGCATGACCGACAGGTCCGCCAGGCCGGTGCTGGCCAGTTTGAGGAATCTCTGCGCATCGAACTCCGAATAGACCGCCGTCATTTCGCTGGCGATATGCTGGAGGCGCTCGACGTTGAAGATTTCCTTGAGGGCGGGGGATTGATCGGCAGCCATTACGAGTTCCTTGGTCGTTGTGATTTATCCGGTACACCGCGTTATCGTTCCGACGAGGCCAGTACTGCCACCTCAATTGTTCTTGGCTTGCTCTTCCAGCTGATCCGCCTCAAACAACCGCGCCAGTTCCGCCCGCGCTTCCTGTGCTGTCTGCTTGACCTTCACCGCATCGTCGTAAATCGAATGCTGGGTTTCGAGCACCTGTTCGTCGTGATGCTTGAAGCGCTTGATCCGTGCGTCGGCCTGGGCCTGGGTCAGGCCGAGTCCGATCAGGGTTTGCCGGCTCATTTCCAGGCTCGAATAAAAGGTTTCGCGCACCGCGTGGGCCCCCACGTCCATCAACCGATGTACATGTTGGCGGTTGCGTGCGCGGGCGATGATCTTGATGTGCGGGTAGAGCTTGCGCACCAGTTCGGCGGTCTTGATGTTGGTGTCCGGGTCATCGGTGGCGATCACGAAGAATTCGGCTTCGCCGACCTTGGCCGCACTGAGGATTTCCGGGCGCATCGGGTCGCCGTAGAACACCGGCACGCCGCCGAAGCTGCGCGACAGCTCAATGGTTTCCACCGAGGTGTCGAGGGCAACGAACTTGATGTTCTGCGCCCGCAGGATACGGGCGACGATCTGCCCCATGCGACCCATGCCGGCGATCACCACCCGGGGCTCATCAGTGTCGATTTCGCGGAATTTTTCCGGCACTGCCACAGGTTGCACCTTGGGGCTGACAAGACGCCCACAGATCAGCATCAACAAGGGCGTCAACGCCATGGACAGGGTAATCGCCAATACCAACAGGTCGTACAGGCGCGGGTCGAACAAGCCATGATCGCGACCAATCTTGAACACCACGAAGGCAAATTCACCGCCGGCGGCCAGGACAATGCCGAGTCGAATCGCGCTGACCTTGTTCAAAGCGCCGGCCAGTCGACCCAGGATGAACAGCAGCGGCAACTTGACGGCGATCAACAGCACCGTCAGGCCCAATACCACGATGGGCTCGCGCAGCAGCAGACTGAGGTTCGCGCCCATGCCGACACTCATGAAAAACAGCCCCAGCAACAGGCCCTTGAACGGCTCGATCTGCGCTTCCAATTCGTGGCGGTACTCGGAGTCCGCCAGCAGCAGGCCGGCCAAAAAGGCGCCGAGGGCCATGGAAATGCCCGCCAGATCCATCAGCCATGCGGTGCCCATCACCACCAGCAACGCGGTCGCGGTGGACACTTCCGGCAAACCGCTCTTGGCCACCACGCGAAACACTGGCCGCAACAGATAGCGTCCACCGATCACCACAATGGCGATGCTCACCAGCACGCGCAAACCCTGATTGACATCGTCGGCCGCAGTCACGTTTTCAGCGCTACCGGCCAGCAGCGGCACCATGGCGATCAGCGGGATCGCGGCGATGTCCTGAAACAGCAGAATCGCAAAAGCCAGACGCCCGTGAGGGCTGGTCAGTTCCTTGCGTTCGGCAAGGCTTTGCAGGCCAAACGCAGTGGACGACAACGCCAGACCCAGGCCCAAAACGATGGCGGTGTTCAACGGTTGTCCGAAAACATACAGCGCCAGCACGCCCAACACTGTTCCTGTCAGCAACACCTGCGCCAATCCGACCCCGAACACTGACTTGCGCATCACCCACAACCGTCTTGGCGACAATTCCAGGCCAATGATGAACAGCAGCAACACCACACCGAGCTCCGAGATGTGCGCAACGCTTTCCGTATCGCTGATCAGGCCCAGCCCCGAGGGGCCAATGATCACCCCAGCAAACAAATAACCGAGTACTGCACCCAATTGCAGGCGCTTGGCCAAGGGAACGGTAAGCACGGCCGCGAGCAGAAACACGACTGCGGCTTGCAACAGACTGCCTTCATGGGGCATGGCGAAAACTCCATTAACTCGGTACGGCGGGGCGACAAGGATAAAGGCTCGACCCGGTCGCGTCAGCATAGTGTTTCAACCGAGTTGTTACATTTTGCATTAATTGGTTACATTTATAGAATAATCGAATCAATCTGATCCCCGCGCCGAGTCCATCCCATGGCCATCAATTTCGACCTCAACGATCTGCAAGCTTTTCGCGCCGTGGTGGAGCAGGGCAGTTTTCGCAAGGCGGCCGATACCGTACGCATCTCCCAACCGGCCCTGAGCCGGCGTATTGAAAAACTCGAGGACGCCCTCGGGGTGAGGTTGTTCGAACGCACCACCCGCAAGGTTAGTCTGACCCAGGCCGGTCGCGGCTTCATGCCCAGCGTCGAGCGCTTGCTGGATGATCTCGACGTGGCGCTGCTAGGCATCAGCGAAGTCGCATCGACCCGGCTGGGCCATGTCACTGTCGCTTGTGTGCCGTCGGCGGCCTACTACTTCATGCCCCGCGTCGTCGCGCACTATCACCGGCAATTTCCGCGGATCAAGGTCAAAGTACTGGATTCCAGTGCCCATGAAGTGCTGAGTGCGGTGGTCAACGGTGAAGCGGATTTTGGCCTGAGCTTCATGGGTACGCTGGAGGCCGAGGTGGATTTCGAGCCGTTGGTGCAGGAGGGCTACGTCGTGGCCTGTCGGCGTGATCACCCCTTGGCGAGCCGTACCAGCGTGACCTGGGACGAGTTCTATCAGCAGGACTACATCTCGCTGGACAAGAGCTCGGGCAACCGCTTTTTACTGGATCAGGCGTTGACTGGTGTGGTGCCACAGCGGCCGAGCATCTGCGAAACCCGGCATGTGACGACGATGATCGGGCTGGTGGAGGCGGGGTTGGGTGTTGCCGCGGTGCCGCTGATGGCGATGCCGGGCGAAGATCACCCGATCCTGACGCGGGTGCCTCTGACCGATCCGCAAGTGATGCGCAGCGTCGGTTTGATCAAGCGCCGGGGTCGCACTCTGACCCCGGCAGCACTTGAACTGGAACGTTTGGTGGTGGCGATGAAAGTCCAGCTGCCGGCTATCAGCGGCTGACAGAATCCAGGCCGGTGGCTTTTACATCTGCTTGCGCCTGGGCCGATGCCATGTACTCAAGCAACGCCTTGGCCTGCGCGGGGTGTTGCGCGCCAACCGGAATACCCGCGGCGAAACGCGTGACCGACTGCACTGATTCCGGAATCTTCGCGACAAAACTCACCCCTGGTACCGGCAGCAGTTCGCTGACCTGCTGGAAACCCAACTGATAGTCGCCGGTGGCAACCACCGATCCCACAGGAATCTTCGGCACCATGGTCGACTTGGCTTTGAGCGAGTCTTCGATGCCCAGGCGTTTGTACAGTTGCTGCTCGATGTACACGCCACTTGCGCTGTCGGAATAGGCCACGGACTTGGCGTCCAACAAAGTTTTTTTCAGGTTGTCGACGGTGCTGATATCGGGCTTGGGTGCACCCTCGCGCACCACCAGACCGATCCGCGAATCCGCCAGTTCAACCCGGGACGACGGGTCGACCTTGCCTTGCTTGATCAGATCGTCAAGCGCGTAGCCGACCATGATCACCACGTCGGCTTGTTCACCGCGGGCCAGGCGATTAGGGATCGCTTCCGGGGCCTTGCCCATCGACGGACCGAGGGCGGTGTTGAGGGTGTTGCCGGTGGCTTCGGCGAACTTCGGGCCGAGGAGCTTGTAGGCCGCGGTGAAGCCCCCGGAGGTCATCACGCGTAACTCTTCGGCCTGTGCCGCGGTGCTTAAGGCCAGGCTGACCAGCAAGCTCATGGCCGCAACGTTGAAAAGCTTTTTCATAGGGATTTCTCTAGCAAGGCAGGTTTACGAAAGGGCTGGTTGCAGGCGACCGCTGGCGCGGCGATAGAGATAAAGCGTCGCGCAGAGCGCACAGAGCGCGGCGAAGCTCATCCAGTAGCCAGGCGCCGCTTTGTCGCCGGTGTACTGAATCAGGAACGTCGACATCGCCGGGGTGAAGCCGCCAAACACGGCGGTGGCCAGGCTGTAAGCCAGAGAGAAACCCGCAACCCGTACTTCGACCGGCATGATTTCCGTCAGCGCCGGGATCATTGCGCCGTTGTACAAGCCATAAATGAACGACAGCCACAGCAGCACCAACAGCATGTTGATGAAGCTTGGCGCCTGCACCAGGTAGGACAGCGCTGGATAGGTCGAGGCCAATGCCAGCAGGGCCATGGCAATCAACACGGGACGACGGCCGACGCGGTCGGAGAGTGCGCCGCCAATCGGCAACCAGAAGAAATTCGACACGCCCACCAATAAGGTGACCAAGAGCGCATCAGACGTGCTCAGGTGCAGCACGGTTTTGCCAAAAGTCGGCGCGTACACGGTGATCAGGTAAAACGCTGTGGTGGTCAGGGCGACCATCATCATCCCGGCAAAGACAAGCACCCAGTTTTGCGCGAGCGTGCGGAACACCTCTGCCATGCTCGGACGTGCTTTGCGGGCGGCGAACTCTTCGGTTTCTTCCAGGTTACGGCGCAGGAAGAAAATGAACGGGACGATCATGCAGCCGACGAAGAACGGAATCCGCCAGCCCCAGTCGGCAATCTCCAATGGCGCCAGCCATTGGTTCAGGCCATAGCCCAAGGCTGCGGCAACAATGATCGCCACTTGCTGACTGGCCGACTGCCAACTGGTGAAAAAGCCTTTGTTACCCGGCGTGGCGATCTCCGCGAGATACACCGAGACGCCGCCCATTTCCGCGCCGGCGGAGAACCCTTGCAGCAACCGGCCAATCAACACGAGCGCCGGGGCGAACAGGCCGATGGTTTCGTATCCGGGGACCAGCACAATCAGAATTGTGCCGCTGGCCATGATCGAAAGGGTGACGATCAGCCCTTTGCGCCGGCCAACATCATCGATGTATGCACCCAGCACCACTGCGCCCAGAGGTCGCATCAGGAAACCGGCGCCGAACACGGCAAAGGTCATCATCAGCGAGGCGAACTCGCTGCTGGCCGGGAAGAACACGGCCGCGATCTGTGTGGCATAGAAGCCGAACAGGAAGAAGTCGAACTGTTCGAGGAAGTTACCCGAGGTAACCCGGAAAATGGCGCTGGCGCGAGAGCGTCCGCGCGGGATTGAGGCTGTCATCGATAAATACTCCACCGCTTTTATGACGTGCGCTGCCTGGACGCGGCGCACGGTTCTTATTGAGGCGAATGGTGGAGCAGGGCGATCGATATGTTAATTGCATAGTTGGCATGTATTGATGCGTGAAGCGGATCAATAAAAGCATCTGAATTCAGTGTGTTGTTCAGAAAAACTCATCGGAACAAAGGAGGCCATGGTTGCCAATCGCGGACAAATCTGGGAAAACGGCGCCCAACAGGCCTAAGGGCGAAAGAGCATACGAGTGAATTCAATGAACGACGTACTTCAGGTAATCGATATTCAGGCCGGTGACGGTAAAGCGGCCGTCAAAGGCGCGTTGATCACCACCCAATACCGTGGCTGGCTGGAAGACGGCTCTGAATTCGACTCTTCCTACAGCCGTGGCAAACCGTTCCAGTGCGTGATTGGCACTGGTCGTGTCATCAAGGGGTGGGATCAGGGAATCATGGGCATGCAGGTTGGCGGCAAGCGCAAGTTGCTGGTCCCGGCGCACCTGGCTTATGGCGAACGCACGA
>NZ_RCNW01000047.1:0-1433 GCF_004307605.1 Pseudomonas sp. Sample_24 | reverse complement strand
ACCGCCGACATGAACTGCTCGGCTTCACGCACATCGGTGGTGAAGATGCACGAGGACAGGCCTTGCGGCACGGCGTTGTTCAGACGCAGGGCTTCGTTGAAGTCGCTGTAACCGACCACGTACAGAATCGGCGCGAAGGTTTCGTGGCAGACCACGTCACTCTGTTCCGGCATTTCGACGATGGCTGGCGATACGTAGTAGGCATTCGGGAACTTGTCTTGCAGTTGACGCTTGCCGCCGAACACCTTGCCGCCTTCGCTCAATGCCTGCTCCAGCGCGTCCTGCATGTTCTCGAAGCTTTGCTTGTCGATCAGCGGGCCGATCAGGTTGCCTTCCAGCGGATGGCCGATGCGCACTTTGGAGTAAGCGGCTTTCAGGCGAGTGACGATTTCTTCTTTGACTGACTCATGGGCAATCAGGCGACGCAAGGTGGTGCAACGCTGGCCGGCGGTGCCGACGGCGCTGAACAGAATCGCACGAACGGCCATGTCCAGGTCGGCGCTTGGGCCCAGGATCATCGCGTTGTTGCCACCCAACTCGAGAATACTGCGGGCGAAGCGTGCGGCGATTTTCGGCGCCACTTCGCGCCCCATGCGGGTGCTGCCGGTGGCGCTGACCAGCGCGACACGCGGATCATCAACCAAGGCTTCGCCGGCATCGCGACCGCCGATGATGACCTGGCTCAGGTGCGGCGGTGCGTCGCTGAAGTTCTTCAGCACGCGATCGAACAGCGCCTGGCAGGCCAGGGCGGTCAGCGGGGTTTTCTCCGACGGTTTCCAGATCACCGGGTTACCGCAGACCAGCGCCAGCGTGGCGTTCCAGGCCCAGACCGCGACCGGGAAGTTGAACGCACTGATCACGCCAACCACGCCCAGCGGATGCCAGGTTTCGCGCATGTGGTGGCCAGGACGCTCGGAAGCGATGGTCAAGCCGTACAACTGACGGGACAGACCGACGGCGAAATCGCAGATGTCGATCATCTCCTGAACCTCGCCCAGACCTTCCTGGGTGATCTTGCCCGCTTCCCACGACACCAGCTCGCCGAGATCGGCCTTGTACTCACGCAGGATGTCGCCCAGTTGACGCACCAGCTCGCCACGGCGCGGCGCCGGCACCTTGCGCCACAGCTCGAACGCATGATCTGCGCGACTGATGTGCTGCTCGACTTCAGCGGCGCCTTCCCAGTTCACGGCGGCGATGCGACTGCCGTCGATGGGCGAATGCACAGGCACTTTGCCGTTCTGGTACAGGGCCGGGTTTACACCAAGACGATCAAGCAATGCGGCAACCATGGGTCACTCCTCAAGCAAAAAACGGAACGGGTGCAGTCGCAGCAACACGACTGATCAGACCTGTAGTTTTAGCGCCACGCAGGTTACTCAACAAACGACCATTAAGAGAGATATCATTCCGTTTATTCATGCTGTGCATTG
>NZ_RCNW01000352.1:0-9510 GCF_004307605.1 Pseudomonas sp. Sample_24 | reverse complement strand
CGTTTCATCCCCGTGCCTCCATCTCTTTGGCCTGGCTGCGGTTGAACAGCAGAATCGGCACAATCAGGATCAACAGCATGACCACCGCCAGCGCGGACGCCACAGGCCAGTCGCGGTTGTTGAAGAACTCTTGCCACAGTACGCGGCCGATCATCAGGGTCTCCGGACCACCTAGCAGTTCCGGGATCACGAACTCGCCCACCACCGGAATGAACACCAGCATGCAACCGGCGATGATGCCGTTCTTGGCCAGCGGCACGGTGATTTTCCAGAAGCTGTTGAAGGTGCTCGAACCCAGGTCCGACGCGGCTTCCAGCAAGCTCTGATCGTGCTTCACCAGGTTGGCGTAGAGCGGCAGGATCATGAACGGCAAGTAAGCGTAAACGACGCCGATATACACCGCGATGTTGGTGTTGAGGATCTCGATCGGGTGTGAGGTCAGGCCTGTCCACATCAGGAAGCCGTTGAGCAAACCGTTGTTGCTGAGAATGCCCATCCATGCGTAGACGCGGATCAGGATCGCGGTCCAGGTCGGCATCATGATCAACAGCATCAGGACGTTTTGCGCTTCCTTGCTCGCCTTGGTAATGGCGTAGGCCATCGGGAAACCGATCACCAGGCACGCCAGTGTGCTGAAGAATGCGACCTTCAACGAACCGAGGTATGCCGAGAGGTACAACTCGTCTTCACCCAGCAACGTGTAGTTGCCGATATTGAGCAGCAGGTTGAATTTCTGCTCGGCGTAGGTGTAGATCTCCGAGTAGGGCGGAATGGCCAGCGCGGCTTCCGAGAAGCTGATCTTCATTACCAGGAAGAACGGCAACATGAAGAACAGGCACAGCCATACGAATGGAATGCCGATCACCAGTTTTCGCCCACTGGGCACCAGGCGCAGGAATTGCTGATTGAAGGTTCTCATGCGCGCAGTACCACGCCGCTGTCGTCTTCCCACCACACGTAGACCTGATCGTCCCAGGTCGGACGCGCGCCCCGGCGTTCGGCGTTGGCCATGAACGACTGGACAACCTTGCCGCCGGGCAGCTCGACGTAGAACACCGAGTGGCCGCCGAGGTAGGCGATGTCATGCACCTTGCCGCTGGACCAGTTGTAGCGCGTGTCGGGTTTGGTGGTGCTGACCAGCAGTTTTTCCGGACGGATCGCGTAGGTGATCGACTTGTCCTGCACCGACGTGCTGACGCCGTGGCCGACGTAGATCTTCTGTTCCAGGTCGGGGCTGTGAATGATGGCGTGACCTTCGAGGTCTTCCACCACGGTGCCGTCGAAGGCATTCACGTTGCCGATGAATTCGCAGACCATGCGGCTGACCGGCGCTTCGTAAATGTCCACCGGGCTGCCGATCTGGGCGATCCAGCCCAGGTGCATGATTGCAATGCGCTGGGCCATGGTCATGGCCTCTTCCTGGTCGTGGGTCACCATCACGCAGGTCACGCCAACGCGCTCGATGATCTCCACCAGCTCCAGTTGCATCTGCGAGCGCAGCTTTTTATCCAGCGCGCCCATGGGTTCGTCGAGCAACAACAGCTTCGGCCGCTTGGCCAGGGAACGGGCCAGCGCCACGCGCTGACGCTGACCACCGGACAACTGGTGCGGTTTGCGCTTGGCGTATTGGGTCATGTGCACCAGACGCAGCATTTCTTCCACACGGGCGTCAATTTCGGCGGCGGGCAAACGGTCCTGCTTGAGGCCGAAGGCGATGTTCTGCGCCACCGTCATGTGCGGGAACAGGGCATAGGACTGGAACATCATGTTGATCGGCCGTTCGTACGGCGGCATGTCGGTGATGTCGACACCGTCTAGCAGAATCCGGCCTTCGGTCGGGCGCTCGAAGCCGGCGAGCATGCGCAGCAGCGTCGATTTACCGGAACCGGAACCACCGAGCAGGGCGAAGATTTCGCCCTGATGGATTTCCAGGGACACATCGTCCACAGCGGTGGTTTCGTCGAATTTCTTGGTGACGCGGTCGACTTTCACCAGAACCTTTTTCGGTGCCTGGTGACCTTCAAGAGCCTTCCTGTAGATGCTGGAGGCGTTTGCCATGTGAAACTCCCAACAGGTTTCAGTCGTCGGGCCAACGCGGCCTGACTTAATAGTTGATTGCAAACCCGAGGCGAGCGATGCCGGCCAATTCATATGCGGTCCATGTGGGAGCTGGCTTGCCAGCGATGAGGCCCTGGCAGTCAACATGATCGTTGACTGACCAACCGTCATCGCTGGCAAGCCAGTTTCCACAGGGAATTGCATTTGCATTGCTGGCATCACCCATCCCGCCGGGCTTATTCGGCGCCGCCGTCCTGGCTGCCTGGTCGTGCTTGTTGTTATTGCAGTGTGTAGTTGTCGTGAAGGGCAGGCGTGCCAAGGCTCGCCTGTGATCTTCACGGGGCAGTAAATTGAATATTCGGGGTTTGAGTCAGCGCAAATTACGCAACGCCGCCCGTTGTCGGCACGCGTCACCAAACGCCTGGAAAATTCTCAGGTAGGGAGGGTTATCCAGCACCTGCCACTCCGGATGCCATTGCACACCGAGGGCGAAGGTTTTGCTGTGCTCGACCGAGACCGCCTCGATCAAGCCATCCGGCGCGACGGCTTCGGCGCGCAGGCCGGGGGCCAGTCGGTCAATGCCTTGGCTGTGAATCGAATTGACCTGGAACACCGTCGGCAGATCCAGCGCTTGGAACACACCGCCCGGTTGCACATTCACCTCATGTGCCGGTGCGTATTGCACGGCCAGGTCCGGGTGATTGGCTTCGCGATGATCGAGGAAGCCAGGGAGCTCATGGACCTTCTGATGCAGGCTGCCGCCGAACGCCACATTCATCTCCTGGAAACCCCGGCAGATGCCGAGCACCGGAACGCCGGCAGCGATGGCCGCACGGATCAGGGGGAGGGTAGTGGCATCCCGCGCCGGATCATGATCCGTGCCGGGGGCGCTGGCGGGGCCTTGATAGTGGAAGGGTTCCACATTCGAGGGCGAGCCGGTCAGCAACAGACCGTCAAGCTGCGGTAGCAGATCCTCGATTTCGGTCAGGTCGCCTAAGGAAGGAATAACGACGGGCAGCCCCAGCGCCGCAACGCTGACAGCGCGCAAGTACTTGTCGCCGCTGACGTGGTAGGGGTGCAGGCCAATCTGTTTGACGCACGCAGTAACGCCGATCAATGGCTTGAATGCCATTTTTATCACCTCGAAGTTTGACACTTGAACGAGCTTTTCCGGAGCTTAGCCTTGTTGATTTTAATTAACAACTCCCATGTAAAAAATTCTAAACGCCGCGCGTCCGATCTTCAGGATTTACAGGTGTTTCGAGGCTGGTTTGGCACTCTCGTGCCGCTTGGAGGCCCGAAAATAAAGGTCGAAAGGCGCGGTGTTCGCTATTGACTTCACTTTGCCTTTCGGATTGACTGGCTGCGTGAAAGGGCGGTGAACATAATAATTAACAGTAAAAAAATAGGTGCATCATGTCGGTCCCTCTGCGTACCGTTCAACTCAACGAAGCAAACGCATTCCTTAAGAAATATCCTGAGGTTTTGTACGTCGACCTTCTGATTGCGGATATGAACGGTGTGGTGCGCGGCAAGCGCATCGAACGCACCAGTCTTCATAAGGTTTACGAGAAAGGCATCAATCTGCCGGCTTCCCTGTTTGCTCTGGACATCAATGGCTCCACGGTGGAAAGCACCGGCCTGGGTCTGGACATCGGCGACGCCGACCGTATCTGCTACCCGATCCCAGGCACCCTGAGCATCGAGCCATGGCAGAAGCGCCCGACCGCGCAACTGCTGATGACCATGCATGAAATCGAAGGCGAGCCGTTCTTCGCCGACCCGCGTGAAGTGCTGGCCAATGTCGTGCGCAAGTTCGACGACCTGGGGCTGACCATCTGCGCCGCGTTCGAACTGGAGTTCTACTTGATCGACCAGGACAACGTGAACGGTCGACCGCAGTCGCCACGTTCACCGGTGTCCGGCAAACGTCCGATTTCGACCCAGGTGTATTTGATCGACGATCTCGACGAATACGTCGACTGCCTGCAAGACATCCTCGAAGGCGCGAAAGAGCAGGGCATCCCGGCAGACGCCATCGTCAAGGAAAGCGCCCCGGCGCAATTCGAAGTCAACCTGCACCACGTGGCTGACCCGATCAAGGCGTGCGACTACGCCGTCCTGCTCAAGCGTCTGGTGAAGAACATCGCCTATGACCACGAGATGGACACCACCTTCATGGCCAAGCCGTATCCAGGCCAGGCGGGCAACGGTCTGCACGTGCACATTTCGATTCTCGACAAAGAAGGCAACAACATCTTCGCCAGCGAGGATCCCGAGCAGAACGCCGCGCTGCGACACGCGATCGGCGGTGTGCTCGAGACCCTGCCGGCGCAGATGGCGTTCCTCTGTCCGAACGTCAACTCGTACCGCCGCTTCGGCGCACAGTTCTATGTGCCGAACTCGCCGAGCTGGGGGATCGACAACCGTACCGTGGCGGTGCGGGTGCCGACTGGCTCACCGGACGCCGTGCGCATCGAACACCGAGTGGCTGGCGCCGATGCCAACCCGTACCTGCTGATGGCGTCGGTATTGGCGGGCGTGCATCACGGCCTGACCAACCAGATCGAACCGGGCGCTCCGGTGGAAGGCAACAGCTACGAGCAGAACGAACAAAGCCTGCCGAACAACCTGCGCGATGCACTGCGCGAACTGGACGACAGCGAAGTCATGGCCAAGTACATCGACCCGATGTACATCGACGTGTTCGTGGCGTGCAAGGAGAGCGAGCTGGCCGAGTTCGAGAACTCCATTTCCGACCTTGAGTACAACTGGTACTTGCACACCGTGTAACAGCGCCGACACCCAACCCGTGGCGAGGGAGCTTGCTCCCGCAGGCCGCGTAGCGGCCCCAAAAGATGGGACTGCTGCGCAGTCCAGCGCGAGCAAGCTCCCTCGCCACAGGTTACTTACCACTCGCTCCGTCTGTTAACACGACCATCTATTCCCCTGCGTCGAGTCACAACAATGACAATTACTCGCAGCGATTGGGAGCAACGCTTCCAGTCCCTCACCATCGAGAGCCGTGCCTTCATCGACGGCCAATACTGCGCGGCTGCCAGTGGCGCCACGTTCGAGTGCATCAGCCCGGTGGACGGCCGTTTCCTGGCGAACGTCGCCAGCACCGATGAAGCCGATGCCAACGCCGCCGTCGCCGTGGCACGCCGCACGTTCGAATCCGGCGTCTGGGCCAACCTCGCCCCGGCTGAGCGCAAGCGCATCCTGATCCGCTTTGCCGACTTGATCCTGGCCAACCAGGAAGAACTGGCGTTGCTCGAAACCCTCGACATGGGCAAGCCGATCAGCGACTCCATGAGCATCGACATTCCGGCCGCCGCCAACGCGATTCGCTGGACCGCCGAGGCCATCGACAAGCTCTACGACGAAGTCGCCGCCACACCACACGATCAGCTGGGCCTGGTGACGCGCGAAGCGGCCGGCGTAGTGGCGGCCATCGTGCCGTGGAACTTCCCGCTGATCATGGCCAGCTGGAAATTCGCCCCGGCCCTGGCGATGGGCAACTCGTTCATCCTCAAGCCTTCGGAGAAGTCGCCACTGACGGCGATCCGCATCGCGCAACTGGCACTGGATGCGGGCATTCCCAAAGGCGTATTCAACGTTTTGCCAGGCTTCGGCCACACCGTCGGCAAGGCGCTGGCGTTGCACATGGACGTTGATGTGTTGGCCTTCACCGGCTCCACGGCGATTGCCAAGCAGCTGATGATCTACGCCGGACAAAGCAACATGAAACGCGTCTGGGCCGAAGCCGGTGGCAAGAGCGCCAACGTGGTGTTCGCCGACGCACCGGACTTGCGCGCTGCAGCACAGGCCGCCGCTGGCGCCATTGCCTTCAACCAGGGCGAAGTCTGCACGGCTGGCTCGCGCTTGCTGGTGGAACGCTCGATCCGGGATCAGTTCATTCCGCTGCTGGTGGAAGCCCTGCAAGGCTGGAAACCCGGACACGCGCTCGATCCTGCAACCACCGTCGGCGCGGTGGTCGACCAGCGTCAACTGGACAACGTGCTGCGCTACATCGCCATCGGCAAAGAGCAGGGCGCTCAGCTGATCGCCGGTGGCAGCCGCACCCTCGAAGACACCGGTGGCCAGTACGTGGAACCGACGATTTTCGACGGCGTCACCAATGCCATGACCATCGCCCAGGAAGAAATCTTCGGCCCGGTGTTGTCGGTGATCACCTTCGACACGGCGCAAGAAGCCCTGGCGATTGCCAACGACAGCATCTACGGCCTGGCCGCCGGTGTCTGGACCGCCAACCTGAGCAAGGCGCACACCTTCGCCCGTGGCCTGCGTGCCGGCAGCATCTGGGTCAACCAGTACGACGGCGGCGACATGACCGCGCCGTTTGGCGGGTTCAAGCAGTCGGGGAACGGTCGGGACAAATCGCTGCATGCGTTCGACAAGTACACCGAACTCAAAGCGACCTGGATCAAGCTCTAAGACCTTTATAAGCGGCGGTCGTCGGCACATTGTCGGCGACCTTCGGAGAAACGTATGAAACAGAACTCTTCAACCCAACAGCATGTAAACAGCTACTACGCCGCCACTCGCAACTTCACCGGTGATTTCCCGGTGCTCGAAGGCGCGGTGGACTGCGATGTCTGCGTGATCGGCGCAGGCTACACCGGGCTGTCTTCGGCGCTGTTCCTGGCCGAAGCGGGCTACAGCGTCACCGTGCTTGAAGCGGCGAAAGTCGGCTTCGGCGCCAGCGGGCGCAACGGTGGGCAACTGGTCAACTCCTACAGTCGCGACGTCGATGTCATCGAAGAGCGCTATGGCGACAAGACTGCCGAAGTGCTCGGCAGCATGATTTTCGAAGGCGCCGACATCATCCGTCAGCGCATACAGCACTACGACATCCAGTGCGACTACCGCCCCGGCGGCATTTTCGCGGCGATGAACAAAAAGCAACTCAAAGGTCTGGCCGAGCAGAAGAAGAGCTGGGAACGCTACGGCAACAAAAACCTGACACTGCTCGGCGAAGCCGATATCAAGCGCGAAGTCGGTTCCCAGGCGTACGTCGGTGGCTTGCTGGATATGCAGGGTGGCCACATCCATCCGCTCAACCTGGCCCTTGGCGAGGCTTCGGCAATCATCGGCCTGGGTGGCAAGATTTACGAACAATCGGCGGCGGTGGAAATCACTTACGGCGAACCGATCACTGTGCGCACGGCCAAAGGCGTGGTGAAGGCCAAGTACCTGTTGATCGCCGGTAATGCCTACCTGCCGCAAGGCCTCGACAACCGAGTGACCAGCAAGAGCATGCCGTGCGGCTCGCAGATCGTCGTCACCGAGCCGTTGTCGGCGCAGCAAGCGCGTAGCCTGATCAAGAACAACTACTGCGTTGAAGACTGCAATTACCTGCTCGATTACTACCGCCTGACCGCCGACAACCGCTTGCTGTACGGCGGCGGTGTGGTCTACGGCGCCCGTGAACCGGACGACATCGAGCAACTGATCCGCCCGAAAATCCTCAAGACCTTCCCGCAACTGAAGGACGTGAAGATCGACTATCGCTGGACCGGCAACTTCCTGCTGACCATGTCGCGCATGCCGCAATTCGGCCGTATCGAAAAAAACGCCTACTACATGCAGGGCTACAGCGGCCACGGCGTCACCTGTTCGCACCTGGCCGGCAAGCTGATTTCGGAAATGATCCGCGGCGACGCCGAGCGTTTCGACGCGTTTGCCTCGCTGCCGCACATGCCAATGATCGGTGGGCGAACCTTCTCGGCACCGCTGACGGCCCTTGGCGCGGTGTACTACTCGCTGCGTGATCGGTTCGGCATCTAAGTGTTACCTCACCGGTGGTGCCCCAATCAGGTGCCGCCGGTTTTTTACATCAAAAGCATCGCTTCCCCCGGTGGGAGCCGGCGTGCTGACGATTGCGGTGTGCCAGTTCAAATTGTAGGAGCAAGGCTTGCCCGCGATAGCACCCGTTCAGACGGCATTTGAACCGTCTGACAGACCGCTATCGCGAGCAAGCTTTGCGCCTACAGCAACATCCACAAACGTGATTTAATAGCCGCCTTTCACGTTTCCGGGACCGGAAAACGGCGTGATTCGCGCCGGCCATCCACCCCCATTACCCTTAAGTACCAAGCACATAAGGCTGTCATGGACACGGGCTCACGACTCAAATTAGTACGCGAAAGCTACAAACTGTCCCAGCGCGAGCTGGCCCGGCGTAGCGGCGTCACCAATGCCACCATTTCCCTGATCGAACAGAATCGAGTCAGTCCTTCCGTCAGCTCCCTGAAAAAGCTGCTCGAAGGCATCCCCATGTCCTTGGCCGACTTCTTCACCTTCGACCAGCCACCCCGGGAACACCAATACGTCTTCCGCGCCAACGAACAACCTGACCTGGGTCGCCACGGTCTGCGCCTGCTGTTGATCGGCGCTTCCGTACCGAGCCGGCAGATGCGTTTGCTGCGCGAGCAGTACGCGCCGGGTGCCAGTTCCGGTGAAGAGCCGATCGTGCATTCCGAAGGCGAAGAGTGCGGGCTGGTTACGCGCGGTACGGTCGAGCTCACCGTTGATGGCCAGATCAGCGTACTGAATGCCGGGGATGGCTATTACTTCCCGACAACGCTGCCGCACCGGTTCAGGAATATCGGGGCGGATGAGGCGGAAATCATCAGTGCGAATACGCCGGCGAACTTCTGACCGGGCAGCCCTTTGTTGTCGGTCGCGTTCGCAATGCCGCATCAATGGAAACTATTGCCTGCCACATCGTCTAAATTTCAGGGACTACTCCCGTCACGAAGGAACGACTTATGATCAGGTCTCGATCGTTGATTGCAGCGGTGACAAGCGTGGTGCTGGTTTTCGGCTCTGTGACTGCCCTGGCAGATCCCGGTAACGGGAAAGGTCAAGGGAACGGCAAGAACCACCCACAAAATGCCCAGGACCACGGCAACCAGGGCAGCCATGGCAACAAAGGAAAAAATTCCGGGGGCGGTGACTGGGGCAACGGCCCGAGCATCAATCGCTCAAATATCGTTGGCATTGTTGATGGCTACCGCGATTACTGGAGCCCAGGTCCTGCATTGCCACCGGGCATCCAAAAGAATCTTGCTCGCGGCAAGCCGCTTCCGCCAGGCATTGCCAAGAAGCTCGATGGCCGGTTGATCGGCAGATTGCCTCATTATGACGGGTACGAGTGGCAGCAAGTCGGCACGGATTTAATCCTGGTCGCGCTGGCTTCCGGGCTGATCTACGAAATTGTAAATAATGTGTTTGATTGAAGTTTGCACGCAGGAGCGGCCTGTCAGCCGTCCGTCGCGGTCTTTTGAACCGAAAGGGTGATATCGCGTCTTACGTTACGCGATATCAACCCCTACGGAAGCAATCATGCTTTTAAAAAACAAGAGTCTTCTAGCTGTCATGTCCTGCGCTTTGATGTTGGCAGCGGCCCCGTTGTTACCTGCTGAC
>NZ_RCNW01000502.1:0-1448 GCF_004307605.1 Pseudomonas sp. Sample_24 | reverse complement strand
CGGCAGCTCCTATGTATGGACTCGCCCCACCATTCAACCCGCTTTTGAACACTGCTACCCGGTTGCATCTATGTATAAGGCCTGTTCGAGGAAGCGTTGAGCGGCTTCTGGCCAACATTGGGTTAGCTCGCGGTATGCCGATTACAGTAAGGCCTCAAGGGCCAGTAGGAGCTCAGGCATCAATCCGCGACGGTCTGACCTGGGGTCAATGTTCTTCAGCATGGGTTGGAGCGGTTTACGCCCCGGTGGCAGAACTTTGTTGTCAGTGACTCATCGCAGCCTCCTGGCCATCGCCCGGCCGGCGCCGATAAGTCTGGTCGTTTTGCAGCAGCACCCAGAGGATGCGCAGATTTCGATTGGCTAATCGCACTGCTGCCTGCTTGCGGCCCAGGCGGGAAATCCAGCGCCAAAGACGCCTGTCGTCCGGCTGCTCTGAATCCGGACGTATCTGTCTTAAAACGGCATGAGCGCCCTGAATCGTTAAACTTCGCAGATAAGCGTCACCGTTCTTGCTCATCCCGCCCAATCGGTTTTTCTCGCCAGAGCTGTGCTGGCTGGGCACCAATCCGAAGTAGGCGGCGAACAAACGGGCGTTGGCGAAGCGTTCGGGTTCGGTCTGCTTGGCCAGCAGCGCCGTGGCAATGATCGGACCAACACCGCGCACCGTCATCAGCCGCTTCGCCGTTTCATCCTCATTCGCTGCCGTTTCCAGCCGACCGGTCAGCACGTTGACGCGCTCACCCAGTTGGCCCCACTCACCCAAAAGTTCGGCGATCAGTTCACGCAGCAAATCAGGTAGCGGCTGAGTGGCATCTTCCAGAACTCGAGGCACGAGCTGCCTGATCGCTATCTCACCCTGAGCCATGGCTACCCCATGTTCCAACAGCAAGGCGCGTATCTGATTACCCACCGCAGTGCGGCGCCGCACATAGCCCTGACGAGCCCTGTGCAGGGCCTGCATCGCCAGCGCCGCAGCACTCTTGATCGGTACTGCCGAAATTTTGCAGTCGCGGCCTGCACGCAAGATCGCCAATACATCGTTGCGATCATTTTTTGGGCCGCTACGATGACTGGCAACCAGCTGGGCCGGCAGGATGCGGACGGAATTACCCTGCATCTGGAGCAATCGCGCCCATGCTTGAGCGCCGGGCCCGGTTTCAACTAACACCGTAACGCTCGCGGGAAGCCCACGCAGAAATACCTGAAAGGCTTCTCGCGACTTGATTCGATCTTCGAAAATCACCTGACCGAGGGCATCCTCCCCAGCCACCTGAAAAACCCTCTTGGCAAGATCTATCGCAACTGTGGAGCATGCCGACACGTCGGCTGACAAGGATTGATCAATCGTCGTATGCTTTTTCATGGCCTCGCCCTCGCTGTCGTTGGCTTCTATAAGAATGCCACCGTGGCGCACAGACGCCTCGGCTTGGGCGAGTCCATCCAATTAC
>NZ_RCNW01000027.1:0-9659 GCF_004307605.1 Pseudomonas sp. Sample_24 | reverse complement strand
TGAACCGGCGCAGCCGCAGTCGGGCCATTTATGTGATGGACACCACCGGTCGCGTCATGGCCACCAGCAACTGGCGCGATGTCGACAGCTATCTGGGTGAAGACCTGTCCTTCCGTGCCTACTTCCAGAACGCCGTGCGCGGCCAGCCCGGGCGCTTCTACGGCATCGGCAGCACCAACGGCGAACCTGGTTACTACCTGGCCCATGGCCTGGAAGAACACGGCAAGATCATCGGCGTCGCGGTGGTCAAGGTGCGTCTCGAAGCCATGGAAGAACGCTGGCAACGGGCGCGTCTGGAAGCCTTCGTCAGCGATGAGAACGGCATCATCATTCTCTCCAGCGATCCGGCGCGCCGCCTCAAGTCAGTAGTGCCGCTGAGCGATGACACCAAAGAAAAACTCGCCCGCAGCCTGCAGTACTACTGGTTTCCGCTGAACGAATTGCAACCGCTGGCCCGGGAAACTCTGTCTGAAGGTGTGGAAAAACTCACCTTCCCGGCCAACAGTGAACTGGTTTCCGACGACGAGAACATCAGCTATCTGTCACTGACCCGGCCACTGAGCGACACCCCCTGGAACTTCACCCTGCTGACACCGCTCCAGGATCTGCGTCGCGAAGCGATCAATCAGGGGATTCTGGTGGCCGTGGCATTTGCCCTCGTGGCGTTCCTACTGATTGCCTGGAACGAGCGGCGCAAGGTCATCGCCACCCGCCTCGCGGCCCGGGAAGCCTTGCAGGAAGCCAACAATCAACTGGAGCGTCGGATTACCGAACGCACCGTCGACCTGCGCGCCAGCAACGAGCGGCTCAAGGGTCAGATCCGCGAACGCCGTCAAGCCGAAGAGACTTTGCGCCGTGCCCAGGATGAACTGGTGCAGGCCGGTAAACTTGCGGCGATCGGCCAGATGTCCACCAGCATCGCCCATGAGCTGAACCAGCCGCTGGCGGCGCTGCGCACGTTGTCCGGCAATACCGTGCGCTTTTTGGAACGTGGCCAACTCGATGTGGCCAGTACCAACCTCAAGACCATCAACGAACTGATCGACCGCATGGGCCGCATCACCGCCAGCCTGCGCTCCTTTGCCCGACGTGGCGACGACAAGGGCCAGGCGTGTCTGGGCAAGGGCGTGGACGCAGCCCTGCAATTGCTCGGTGGCCGAGTGGAAAGCATCGCCCTGCAATTGCACCGTCACTTTGAAGATGTGCAGGTGCAAATCGACCAGACCCGCCTCGAACAGATCCTGGTCAATCTCATCGGCAACGCCCTCGACGCGATGCAGGCGCAACCGCAGCCCGAGTTGTGGCTCGAAGGCGAAACCTTCGATGGCAAGTATCGGCTGCGGGTACGTGACAACGGCCATGGCATCGACGCCGAAGCGCGCAAGCATTTGTTCGAACCGTTCTTCACCACCAAACCCGGCGAACAGGGCCTTGGCCTTGGCTTGACCCTTTCCGCCAGCCTGGCCGCCGCCACCGGCGGTCACCTGGGTGTCGAACACCCGGCCAGCGGTGGCACCGCATTCGTTCTCAGTTTACCGTTGGTAAGCCCCCTTCCCGCCGAGCCAATATGAACAACGACCTTAGTGTATTGATCGTCGAAGACGACCCCCACGTGCTGCTTGGCTGCCAACAGGCGCTGACCCTGGAAGACATTCCGTGCGTAGGTGTCGCCAGTGCAGAAGAAGCCCTCGAGCGGGTCGGCGACAACTTTGCCGGCATCGTCATCAGCGACATTCGCCTGCCGGGCATCGATGGCCTGGAGTTGCTGGGCCGCCTCAAGGAGCGAGATCGCAGTTTGCCGGTGGTGCTGATTACCGGCCACGGCGATATTTCCATGGCCGTCGGCGCGATGCAGAAAGGCGCCTATGACTTCATGGAGAAACCGTTCTCCCCGGAGCGCCTGGTGGACGTAGCGCGGCGCGCGCTGGAGCAACGCAGTCTGGCGCGGGAAGTCTCGTCGTTGCGTCGGCAACTGGCCGAGCGCGACTCCCTCGAAGGGCGGATCATCGGCCGTTCGCCGGCCATGCAAAACTTGCGCGAATTGATCGCCAACGTCGCCGATACATCGGCCAACGTGCTGATCGAGGGTGAAACTGGCACTGGCAAGGAATTGGTTGCCCGCTGCCTGCACGACTTCAGTCGTCGGCACACCAAGCAATTCGTGGCGCTGAACTGCGGCGGCCTGCCGGAAAACCTGTTCGAGAGCGAAATCTTCGGCCACGAGGCCAACGCCTTCACCGGCGCCGGCAAACGGCGAATCGGCAAGATCGAACACGCCGACGGCGGCACGCTGTTCCTCGATGAAGTGGAAAGCATGCCCCTGCCCTTGCAGATCAAGCTGCTGCGGGTATTGCAGGAGCGCACCCTCGAACGCCTCGGTTCGAACCAGAGTGTGGCGGTGGATTGCCGGGTGATCGCGGCGACCAAATCCGACCTCGACGAATCGAGCAAGGCCGGCGAATTCCGCAGCGACCTGTATTACCGCCTCAACGTGGTAACCCTGGAACTGCCACCGCTGCGTGAGCGCCGCGAAGACATCCTGCAATTGTTCGAGTATTTCTTGCAGCAGTCGTCCTTGCGCTTCGACCGTATCGCACCGGAACTGGATAACCAGACCCTGTCGAACCTGATGAGCCACGATTGGCCGGGTAACGTGCGCGAACTGCGCAACGTCGCCGAGCGCTTTGCCTTAGGCCTGCCGGCGTTCAAGAAACCCGGCGCAAGTGGCAGCGCCCAAGGCCTGGCGTTCGCCGAAGCGGTGGAAGCGTTCGAACGCAACCTGTTGAGCGATGCCTTGCAGCGCAGCGGCGGCAATTTGACCCAGGCCAGCCAGGAACTCGGCATGGCCAAGACCACGCTGTTCGACAAAGTGAAGAAGTACGGGTTGAGCCACTGATTCACCAATCCCTGTAGGAGCCGGCTTGCTGGCGATGGCGGTATGTCAGTCAGCATTGATTTGACTATTAGACCGCTATCGCCAGCAAGCCGGCTCCTACAGGTTTGGGGTTTAGCGTCCGTACACTTTCTCAAGCTGCGCCTGGGTCAGCGCATCCTCGAACGGCACCGGTACGGACTTCACCGCGCCGTAAAGATTGCGGTAACGCCAATAGTTGCCGTTGTTCGCCAGTTGATAGCCACGTTCGACCACACGCCGGCCATCGAGCACGTAACGCAAGGTTTCCTGAGCGGCCGGTGGCGGAGTCGGTTGCATCAAGTCCGTGGCCAGCACGCGCATGGACTCGTCGATGCACTCATCGAGCACCGCGGTGACTTTTGCCAGTTCAAGGCCACCATCATCGACACATTGGCTACCGCAACGACGGATCGGCTGGCTGGTCACTTCGATGCGCATGCGGTACAGCGGCGACCCGGCGATGTCCTGGACCTGAACCTGATTGACCAGGACAAAACTGCCGCGATCGGGGGTCAACATCAGTTTCGGCTCAATCAACAAACGCGCCGTCACCTGCCCTTCGCCCTGCTTTAATCCGGCCACTTGCGCGGCATGCTGATAGCGTTGCTGCAAGCGCTCCTGCAAGGGTACGCCGGCAAGCAGATCCGCCATGGGCCGTGAATCCTTGAGGGCGGACTTTTCCGCATCACGCTGCAAGGTACCGCTGCCCATCTGGGTATTGACCAGACTGGCTACCAACACCCCCGCCAACCCGGCGCTGGTGCCCGAACTGAGCAACAGCGCCTGACTCGAAGACGCAGCCTTCAACGCCTCTTGGCTGTCAATCACGGTGCTGGCGCCGACGAAGGCTTGCGTTACCTGCACATCGACCTTGAGTCCGTGTGCTTGAACATAAGGCAACGCCCCGTGGTCCTTGAAACCGGCCTCGGGAGCCGGCTTCTGCGCACAGCCAGTCACCATCAGCAGGGCCAGTGCGCCGGCCGCTACGATTGAGCGCTTCATTTGGCGAACGGGGTGATCATTTGCTGACGGCTGTTATCCACAGCCTGGTAGAACGCGTTCGACAAGTTGGTGTAGGTCGGTTCGTCCCACTCTCCCTGTGCCGCTTGTACCGCGACAAATGGCTGGAACCACAACAGTTTGTTGTCGGCCAGATCAACCACCATGCCCTGCCCGCCCACCTGCGCCATCGGCACGCTGGTCGGCACGATGCTGTAGTAGCTGCGGGTCGCACCGGTGGCGGTGACGTACACCAGCAGCAAGCGATCGATACCGTACTTGGCTTTCATCGGGGTCAGGTCTTTGATCGTGTAGCCTTCGCGAAATTTGGTTTCCTTGTAGGCCTTCAGATCAACCTTGTCGTCGATGCGCTTGGCTTTGTAGCCCTTGGCTTGCAACTTGGCGACGATGGTATCCGGCAGGGTTTCGAAATCGCGCACTTGCCAGGTTTTGACGTTGTCGCTGAGCTTGCTGTTGACGCCCGCGTTGATCGCGTAATCGAGAAGCCCCTGATTGCCGGTCAAGGCCAGTACTGGCGGCGGCAATTCGCTGATTGCGACGCCGATGGTCGGCTCCTTGGCATCCCAGAATTGTTGGTCGAGCGGTACGGGAGGTTGGACGTTGGCGCAGCCGGTGAGGGTCAGGCAGGCGAGCAAAGTGACTGCAGCGAGGGTGCGTAGAGCGTGAAAAAACATGGATCAAGTCCCTATGATTGAAAGTCGCTGTCTGTATCGATAGCGACGACGCAAACAATAGTGGCACATTGATATATTTTTGACGACAGTGTTTTGTCAGCTGACAGCAAGCCCCTGTGGTCACGGGTTACAAGAGGTTGTGCTCGGCCACCGGCTCGATCTGCGCCCAATGGGAAGTGTCGTCGCGATGTTCGCGCAAATACGGCAGCACCGCCGCCAGTAACGGCGCCTTGAACGCTTCCTGAAAACGATGGGCCAGGCCCGGAATCAGCTTCAACTGACTGCCACGCAAATGCGCCGCCAGGTGCACGCCATGCATCACCGGCAGCAACGGGTCGGCGGTGCCATGCACCACCAGCGCCGGCACCCGCAATTGGTTAAGCAGTGCCACCCGACTCGGCTCGGCGAGAATCGCCATGATCTGCCGCTTCACGCCTTCGGGATTGAACGCCCGGTCATAGGACAATGCCGCTTGATGCAGCAGTGCTTCACGATCATCAGCCACCGTCGGACTGCCCAGCGCCGCCAGCAAATCGGCCTGTTGCTCCAGGGCGACCTGGCGGTTGGGCGCTCCACGCCGCGACAGCAATTGCACCAGCGCCGCACTCGGTGCCGGCAAGCCCTCGGCACCGGAAGTGGTCATGATCAGGGTCAGGCTCTCGACCCGTTGCGGCGCCATGGCCGCCATGTGCTGGGCGATCATTCCGCCCATGCTCGCACCCAGCACATGGAACTGCTCGATGTGTAAGGCGTCCATCAGGCCCAGGCCGTCGTTCGCCATGTCGGTCAACGAGTACGGTGCCGACACCGGCAGACCGAGTTTGTAGCGCAGCACTTCAAACGTCAGGTTGGCCTCGAGCGGCGTATGCCGCCAGGTCGACAAGCCGACATCGCGATTGTCATAACGGATCACGCGAAAGCCCTGCTGACACAACGCGACCACCACTTCGTCGGGCCAGTGAATCAATTGCCCGCCCAGCCCCATCACCAGCAGCAGCGCCGGGTCCGAGGCACGGCCGATGCTTTGATACGCCAGGCTCACCTGATCCAGATCGACTCGTTCGGTCGGTACATCGACATCGCAACGAGACGCCGCCAAGGACGGCAGGCCGAACAGACATGCGGCCAAAAATACTATTCTCGATAAGAAAACACGCATGAAAAACACCAAAACGCAGAACCCCAGTAGAGCGCGAGTCTGATGAAGTTTGTTCAAGCGCGCTGCCACACTTCCATGACAGTTTGATGAAGAGTGCCGGGCGGTCATTTTCCAATCAGAAAGATCGCCGCCTGCGGCAGCTCCTGCGGGTGTTTAGATTTCCCCGCAGGCGGAGATCTTCCGATCTTCGTCAAGCCAACTGACTGCGCAACTGTCGCGCTGCCGCCACCATGTTCACCAACGCCGCCTCAGTCTCCGGCCAGGCACGGGTTTTCAGACCGCAATCGGGGTTGACCCACAAGCGTTCGGCCGGAATGCGCTGTACCGCTTTGGCCATCAGCTTGACCATTTCCGCCGTGTCCGGCACCCGTGGCGAGTGGATGTCATAGACCCCCGGGCCGATGTCGTTCGGGTAATCGAACGCCTTGAAGGCTTCCAGCAGTTCCATGTCCGAACGCGAGGTTTCAATGGTGATCACATCAGCGTCCATGGCCGCGATGGCTTCGATCACGTCGTTGAATTCGCTGTAGCACATGTGGGTGTGGACCTGGGTTTCATCACGCACACCGCTGGCGCTCAGGCGGAATGCATGCACGGCCCAGTCCAGATACTCCTGCCATTGCGCCCGGCGCAGCGGCAGGCCTTCACGGAACGCCGCTTCGTCGATCTGCACAATCTTGATCCCGGCAGCTTCCAGGTCCAGTACCTCATCACGCAGGGCCAGGGCCAGTTGCTGCGCCTGGACTTTGCGCGAAATGTCTTCGCGCGGGAACGACCACATCAGCATGGTCACGGGACCGGTGAGCATGCCTTTCATGACTTTGTCGGTCTGGCTCTGCGCATAGCTGATCCAGTCGACGGTCATGGCTTTCGGGCGGCTCAGGTCGCCGTAGATGATCGCCGGTTTCACGCAACGCGAACCGTAGCTCTGGACCCAGCCGAAACGGGTGAAGGCATAACCATCGAGTTGCTCGGCAAAGTACTCGACCATGTCGTTGCGCTCGGCTTCACCGTGCACCAGCACGTCCAGCCCCAGATGTTCTTGAACCTGTATCGAGTGACGGATTTCGTGACGCATGGCGTCGGTGTAGTCGTTCACCGACAGCTTGCCTTGCTTGTGCGCCTGGCGGGCCAGACGAATCGAAGCGGTCTGCGGGAACGAACCGATGGTGGTGGTCGGGAATGCCGGCAGTTTCAGGCGTGCCCGCTGCTGCTCGATGCGCTCGGCGAACGGTGACTGGCGCTGGCTGTCGTTCGGGCCTATCGCCGCGATACGTGCCTGTACTTCGGTTTTGTGGATGCGTGGCGACTCGGCGCGGCTGATCTGAATGGCACGACTTTCGGCCAGGGCCGCTTGCACCTTGGGCGCCTGTGGATCGTTCAAGGCATCACGCAAAACCGCGATTTCGCCACACTTTTGCACGGCAAAGGCCAGCCAGCTTTTCAGTTCCGGGTCGAGCTTGTCTTCACGCTCCAGATCCACCGGGCTGTGCAGCAGCGAGCAGGAACTGCTGACCCACAGGTTGTCGCCAAAGCGCTCCTGGGCAAACTGCAGTTGTGCCAGCACCGGCTCCAGTTCGCAGCGCCAGACGTTGCGACCATTGACCAGCCCCACTGAAAGAATCTTGTAGATCGGCAGACGGTCGAGCACGTGCAGCAGTTGATCCGGGGCACGCACCGCGTCGATGTGCAGGCCTTGCACCGGCAGGCCGACGGCCAGACCGAGGTTGTCTTGCAGGCCGCTGAAGTAAGTCGCCAGCAGTTTTTTCAGCGGCGAATATTGAAGGATGTGGTAAGCGCGTTCGAAGGCGTTTTTCCACGCTTGCGGCAGGTCAAGGGTCAGGATCGGTTCGTCGATCTGCACCCACTCCACGCCTTGGGCGGCGAGGCGACCGAGGATTTCGCCATAGATCGGCAGCAGGCGTTCCAGCAGGTCGAGTTTGTCGAAGTCGTTGCCTTTGGCTTTGCCCAGCCAGAGATAAGTCAACGGGCCGATGATGACCGGTTTGACGGTATGGCCCAGGGCCTTGGCTTCCTCGACTTCGTCGAACAGTTGTTCCCAGCTCAATTTGAAGGACTGGTCAGCCGTGAATTCCGGGACCAGGTAGTGGTAGTTGGTGTCGAACCACTTGGTCAACTCTTGCGCATACTGCGCCTGGTCATGTTCGCCGCCGCAGCAGGTCGCGGTGGCGCCCCGGGCCATGGCGAACAGCGTGTCGAGGGTCGGCAGGCCGCGCTCGTCCCGGGTGTTGTCGAAACGCTCGGGGATCACGCCGAAGGTCAGGGAATGCGTCAGCACCTGGTCGTACCAGGCGAAGTCGCCGACCGGCAGCAGGTCGATGCCGGCGTCCTTCTGCAATTGCCAGTGGGTGGCGCGCAGCTGGCGGCCAACGCTGTTGAGTGCATTGCGGTCGATGTCGCCCTGCCAATACGACTCGAGGGCTTTTTTCAGTTCGCGGTCGGCGCCGATGCGCGGGAAACCAAGGGTGTGGGCCACGGCCATGTCGAAGGTGCTCCTGTGTAAATAATGGCGCTATTGTCGACAGCCAGGGCAACATGAGACAAACTCAACCTTTTCGTGTTGATCACAAGTTTTACTCATGGAGCCCCACGGTGCTTGAAATCCGTCACCTCAAGACCCTGCACGCCTTGCGCGAAGCCGACAGCCTGGTGGATGCGGCCGACCGCCTGCATCTGACCCAGTCAGCCCTGTCCCACCAGTTCAAGGAACTGGAGGAGCGCATGGGCATGCCGCTGTTCGTGCGCAAGACCAAACCGGTGCGTTTCACCAGCGCCGGATTGCGCCTGCTGCAACTGGCCGACGCTACCCTGCCACTGCTGCGTGCTGCCGAGCGTGACATTGCGCGACTGGCCGGTGGCACCGCCGGGCGCTTGCACATGGCTATCGAATGCCACAGCTGCTTCCAATGGCTAATGCCGACCATCGACCAGTTCCGCGATGCCTGGCCGGAAGTCGAGCTGGACCTGGCCTCGGGCTTCTCCTTCGCCCCGCTGCCCGCCCTGGCCCGTGGCGATCTGGACCTGGTGGTGACCTCCGATCCGGTGGACCTGGTCGGCATCACCTACGTGCCGTTGTTCACTTACGAGGCGATGCTCGCTGTGGCCAATCAGCACAAATTGGCCAGCAAGGCGTACATCGTCCCGGAAGACCTGCTCACGGAAACCCTGATCACCTACCCGGTGGAACGGGATCGCCTGGATATCTTCACGCGCTTCCTCGAACCCGCCGACGTCGAACCGGCCCAGGTCCGTACTTCGGAACTGACCGTGATGATGATGCAGCTAGTGGCCAGCGGACGCGGTGTGTGCGGCATGCCTCATTGGGCGCTGCATGAATACAGTTCACGGGGCTATGTGAAGGCCAAGCGGTTGGGTGAGAAAGGCTTGTTTGCGACGCTGTATGCAGCCATTCGGGCGGACATGCTGGATGCGCCGTATATGCGGGATTTTTTGCTGACGGCCAAGGACACGTCGTTTTCGACATTGGACGGGGTTAGCGCAGTTCGCTAAAACGACGAATCCCCTGTAGGAGCGAGGCTTGCCCGCGAAGGCGCCTTACCCGATCGTTCCCACGCTCTGCGTGGGAATGCTGCCCGGGACGCTCCGCGTCCCCTCCAGAGCCGAACGCGGAGCGTCCGTTGAGGCGTTACCACGCAGAGCGTGGGAACGATCATTCGCTGAGCATCCTTTACACGATCGTTCCCCACGCTCTGCGTGGGAATGCAGCCCGGGACGCTCCGCGTCCCATCCAGAGCCGAACGCGGAGCGTCCGTTGAGGCGTGCCCACGCAGAGCGTGGGAACGATCATTCGCGGAGCATCCTTTACACGATCGTTCCCCACGCTCTGCGTGGGAACGCAGCCCGGGACGCT